>JAHEKD010000548.1 GCA_024638545.1 Gammaproteobacteria bacterium | reverse complement strand
GGGATTAATAATCTTTTCCAGGTAAAGGCTGAAATCAATAAATAAGTACTGATATAAAATGGCCAGATCTGCCATGGGTGATTGAATATCCATGGTATCAATATGGTGAAAAATAAGGGAATCCCCCAGCTCATTGTTATTGCAAAGTCTTTGAGTACCAGATCAGACGCTGAAAGCTGTTGACGAATAAATTGAGTCAGGTTCATGATTGTTTAATCCAGATCAAATCCAACCGTTCTTGCCTTTGCAATGGCTGTCCCTGGCATTAGACTTTTATCAAGTAAAAAGTCATTAATTATCAAATAATCCATGTCGGTTCTGAGAAAACAGTTAACGCCATCGAGAGGAGAACATACCGGTGGTTCACCCCTGACATTAAATGAAGTATTGATGACTAACGGGCATCCGGTTAATTCATCGAAAGCATGAATTAAAGCGTGAAATTCAGGATTAGTTTTTTTATCCACAGTTTGAACTCTCGCACTATTGTCTACATGGGTAATTGCCGGGTATTTAGATCGAATTTGCTTTAACTTTTCCAGACCCCTTAATTCACGTCCAGTTTGAACGAGGTGTTCATTTAAAACATCGGCCACAATCAGCATATATGGACTGGACTTTTTCTGATTAAAAATATCAGCAACTTTTTCAGCTAGTATTGCCGGTGCGAAGGGTCTGAAGGATTCGCGAGATTTGATTTTCAGATTCATTACTTCCTGCATTTTAGATGAGCGCGGGTCGCCAATAATACTTCGATTTCCAAGCGCCCTGGGGCCAAACTCCATTCTTCCCTGAAACCAGCCCAAAACATGTTCTTCCGATAGCATTCGCGCGGCCGTTAAATGCTTCTCTGTTCCGGAGAGTTTCTGATAAGGTAGTTGCATGGACTCAAGCAGCAATTCAATTTCGTCATTAGAGTAGCCAGGCCCCAGATAAGAACCTTGCATAGTGTCACTGTCGCTATCTTCTACATCTCGAGGTTGCTGAAAATAATCGTACCAGGCGACATATGCAGCTCCTAGTGAACCACCAGCGTCACCTGCAGCTGGCTGAATCCAGAGGTTTTCAAATGGTCCTTCTCTTTCAATGCGGCCATTGGCGACACAGTTCAGGGCGATTCCGCCTGCCATGCACAAATTTTCCATGTCGGTCTGGAGCTTGGCGTGATTAACAATCTTTAATAGAATTTCTTCCGTGACCACTTGAATTGAGCGCGCTAAATCCATTTGCTTTTGGGTTGGTGTTTGATCAAACCCATGAGGCTCACCATCAAATAGCTCATGAAACTTGGCACTTGTCATTGCTTTTCCGGTTGGAAAATCAAAATACTCAAGGTTGAGATAAAAGCTACCATCGTCACTAACATTGATTAAGTGCTGGTAAATTTTGTCAACATAGCCTGGCTCGCCATAAGGGGCTAAACCCATTAATTTATACTCCCCGGTGTTCACTCTGAAGCCACAGTAATAAGTAAATGCCGAGTAAAGGAGTCCCAGAGAGTGGGGAAACTGAATTTCGGCTAGCGGCGTCAGACTCGCTCCATCACCAAGCCACAATGATGAAGTCGCCCATTCACCTACACCGTCAAGACACAGCACGGCAGCCTTATCAAATGGACTAGCGTAAAATGCCGATGCGGCGTGAGACTGATGGTGCTCAGAGAATAGTAATTGGGGTAACCGGGGTCGCTTATCGAGCCGTTGCTGGTATTCTATTGATGTATTTTCCTTGATAGAACGCTGTTGATAAATCAACTGCCTGAACTCGTTTCTTAAGACCGTTTTCAGGTAGAGCTTTTCCTTTAACCAGATTGGCATGGCCTTTAAAAAGGACAGGAATCCTCGAGGAGTATGGGCCAGGTAGGTTTCGAGTAAACGTTCAAATTTAAGTAACGGCTTGTCATAAAAAATAATGGCGTCCAGGTCCTGTAACTGGCAGGCCACCTGATCTAAACAATAAAGTGCCGCCTGACGAGGAAAGCGTGCGTCGTGTTTTATACGTGTAAATCTTTCTTCCTGGGCCGCAGCAACGATTTTGCCGTCGACCAATAGCGTTGCGGAACTATCATGATAGTAGCCGGCAATGCCTAAAATTTTCGTCATTGAATAACCATTCTTATTCTTATCAAGCTGCTGTAATATTATCCGATTAGGCCACGGGGATCAGTAATAACTTTGGGTCTCTGGTAATTTTGTATCAAGTGGACTTATGAAAAAACCTGATAAAAAGCAAAAAGCGAATAAGAATAAATCCAGGAAAACACCGCTCAGTGTCAAGCTGATTACCTATAGTTTACCCGTTACTTTTTTTCTAATTATTGAGATTGGTTTAAGGATTGGAGGATATGGCGATTCCAATGAACTTTTTTTACCAATGCCCGGCAATGATCACTACCAATATGGCAAACCCGATATCGTAAAACGCTATTTCCCCAGTAGCGCTCAAGCCCCTTCCGTCGCTTTGGAAACTAACTTTTTTTTAAAACAAAAGCCGGATGATG
>JAHEKD010000547.1 GCA_024638545.1 Gammaproteobacteria bacterium | reverse complement strand
CCGGTATCGATGCCTTTGCTACGACGCCGTAAATAATCATGCCAATGCTTGGTGGAATCAAAAACGCAATATCGCTTGAGTTAACAATAAGTGCCAGAATAAAAGAATCCTTGTATCCGCCTTTGAGCATCCGTGGCCGCAATGGGCCTCCCACTGCAACCACTGTAGCCTGGGTTGAGCCGGAAACTGCTCCAAACAAGGCACATGCAGAGGATGTACTGACCGCCAAACCGCCTTTTATATGTCCTATAAAGGCCATCACCATGTCAATCAACCGATTTGCTGAGTGCCCACGGGTCATGATATCTGCCGCGAGTATAAACATCGGCACTGCAATTAATGATGCAGGTCTAATACCGCCAAGCATCTGCTGCACCATAAACTCAGTTTTACCGACTTCACCAAATAATTGAATAACGCCAATAAATGCGCCCACAATTAATGGGATCATCATTGGAAAACCTAGCAGGAGCAGTATCACCATTGCGGAAAATATGGCGAGCGCCATGATTAAACCTCCACCTCTTGCGCATCCTGTTCGCGCAAGTCTGTGGACAAGTAAATTTCATCCTCCTGAAGGTTTTTTATTAGCGTCAATCCGTACTGTATTCCCGTAACAAAAAATCCAACTGGCACCCAAAGGTAAGAAATATACACAGGAATTCCCAATGCAGGATACACTCTTCCCTTCGCATAGAGGCTGATGATATATTGCACAGCATACCAGGCAAGAGACAACATGATCACGGCGGTAACAGCAGTGATTATTGTCATCAAAATTTTACGAGCGCGTACCGGCAGGGCATCATAGATGGCAGACATTCGAATATGCCTGCCATGTCTTGCTGCGTAGCCAATCCCGGCAAAGGTGACTAGCAATATAAAGATACTGTTGAGCTCTTCTGCAAAAACGATTGAGTGATTAAATATGAACCGACTAATGACATTAGCGATGGTGTTGACCGCCATCATAATTACGCCAACCGCCATAATTACTTCTTCCAGACCCGCAATTAGATGATCAATCTTATCAAGTACGCCTGTCTTCTTGTGATCAGTGGTTGTTGCTTCATTCATGATCTAATCGTCCCGTCATTTAAAATTTAAATCTGTTCACAGGAAGATTGACTGTATTCAGACCTTGCAATTATGCTCTACCAGGAATTTCGAGTTAAGGGCTTGAGTAAATAATTAATCAAGCCCATTGTTTCAATGTCTCTAATTAACCTTTGGCCGCACCGAGATCAGCCTTCATTTGATCAAGAATGGCCTTGCCTCGCTCACCGGCTTTTTCGATAAATGCCTCCTCTACCACTTTTGCACGTTCAATAAAAACGGCCTTTTCTTCATCTGTTAACCTGTTAATCACAACATCTGGATTAGTTTCCCTGATTTTATTTAATCCTATTTCGTCCATCTCAACCACGAGATCGAGTATATAGTCCAGTGCTGAATCTGCTGCGTTTTGAATCAGCTGCTTATCTTCGTCGCTCAGGCCGTCATAAAAATCGGAATTAGCCATCACTGCAGTCGTGTATTGGGCATGACCTGTGTATGTCAAGACGGGTGCAAGGTCATCCAGACCGTAAGCTTCGATCCAGATCGTCGGGTTTTCCTGTCCGTCAACCATATTCGTTTTTAGTGCACCGATTAATTCACCCCAGGGCAAAGCAATCGGGGAAGCACCGAAAGCCTCGTAGGTTTTAAGCAATAAAGGTGATGTCATGGTGCGAATTTTCATGCCGGCTAATTCTTCCGGAGTGCGAAACGGCTCTTTTGTCGTCACGACCTGCTCACCCTCCGGAAATATTGCCAGCAGCTCTAATCCATGTTCACGGTAAATTTCATGAAACATCTCGTTAACTGCTTTACCTTCCTTAAAATAAGTGCGCACTTCCTGGGGATCAGTAGGCTGGACATACGGGACCAGAAAGGCCTCAGCTTCAGGAATGAGAGCGCCTGTGAAACCGGGTGATTGATCAATAAATTGCAGTAACCCTGCCTGCGTCTGCTCCATGGCATCCGCTGATTCACCCAGGCTTCCCACCGGGTAAATTTCAATAGTATGATCAGAATTCGCTTCAATCTCCTCCTTAAATTTTGTCGCAAACAAACCCTGAGGATCAGTTAAACCCTCCTCCATCACATATTTCCAGTTGTCAGCCGACACCTGATTGAGCATCAAGCCAGCTGTTAAAAAAGTTGAGAATAGTTTTAACCAGGTCAGTTTAGATAACATTGTATTTTCCTCGTGTTGTTATGGTGATCTATCTAATAAAATTTAATGCGCAAACTTATATTATTTACATCGAAACCGGCACATCAAAAGAATCAATATGTTGCATAAAGTTAAATAATACATCTATGCGCGTGTTCAAATCAAGAAGATATGTATTTCATTTGATTTTTAAGAAATAATAGTAAATGGACAATTCTGATTTATTTCTTTTTATACCAATAAAGTTCAGTGCATACTGCATATTATCGATGTTAACTTTAT
>JAHEKD010000546.1 GCA_024638545.1 Gammaproteobacteria bacterium | reverse complement strand
AGATGTATCCCCTGGGCGTTGTACCCAAAAAAGTCGAACGAGCCAGAACCCGGGCCTGGACCAATTTTAAAACAGGCGGGTAATAAATAAAGAGTGCCATCATTATGATGGCACTTTTTTTATCTACAATCCAGGAACGCAGTAATGACCCGAGATGATAAATTAGATCAGCGCCCCTGGCTGGACCCTGAGGCTGCTCCCTATATAAAAATACAGGGCATCACCAAACGCTTCGGCGATTTTACCGCAGTCGACAACGTTGACATGGACATTTATAAAGGTGAGTTATTCTGCTGGCTGGGAGGCTCTGGTTGCGGAAAAAGTACGCTCTTGCGCATGCTTGCCGGTTTTGAAACACCAAGTTCCGGAAAAATGTTTATAGACGGCGTTGAAATTAACGACATTCCCGCCTACGAGCGCCCGGTCAACATGATGTTCCAGTCCTACGCACTGTTCCCTCACATGACGGTTGAAAAAAATATTGCCTATGGCTTGTTGCGTGATGGCGTCGAAAAAAGCGAAATCCGAAAGCGGGTCGATGAAATTATCGAAATGGTAGAGCTGGGTCAATTCAATAAGCGCAAGCCGCACCAGCTATCAGGCGGTCAGCGTCAGCGAGTCGCACTGGCACGCGCGCTGGTCAAACAACCTAAAGTTCTGTTACTCGATGAACCGCTGGGCGCGCTTGACAAACGTTTGAGAGAGCAAACCCAATATGAGTTAATGAATATTCAGGAGCAGCTTGGCGTGACCTTTATCGTTGTCACTCATGATCAGGAAGAGGCAATGACGCTATCGACGCGCATTGCAGTGATGGAAAAGGGAAAGTTTATCCAGACCGGTACGCCCACAGAAATATACGAAACACCTGACAGTCGCTTTATTGCCAACTTCATCGGATCTGCGAATATTTTTCAGGGCCACGTGATTGAGAATGATAAGGATCATGTGCTGGTGAAATCACGCCGTGATGGGAGCCTTTTTTACATCGACCATGGCCTGGATATTCAGGAAAACGCAAAAATCTGGGTTGCCGTGAGGCCTGAGAAAATTAAAATATCGAAAACAAAGCCATCGCAGGCGGGCCCTAATCAGCTGGTTGGCAAGGTCCACGATATTGGTTATCTGGGTAAATTATCAAACTACAAGGTCAAACTCAATAATGGCAAGATCGTTGAGATTACTTATCCAAACCAGGTTCGATCAACCAGTGGCGAACATGCAGTCGACTGGGATGACCAGGTGTATCTGACCTGGGAGCCGTCGAGCGCGGTGGTGCTTCGGCATTAAACCATGCAAGATACTGACTCTCAACCTGACTCAACCCTGCTCAAGAATCTCGGCTATAAATTGCAGTCTGGCTGGAAAACGCTGGTCGTAGGCATTCCTTATATCTGGTTACTGATTTTTTTCCTGGTGCCTTTTTTTATTGTTTTAAAAATCAGCTTTGCCGAATCCCTGATTGCCAGCCCGCCGTTTTCGTCGTTATTTGAGTGGGCTGAAGACGGCGCTTTACAAATACGGGTACTGTTCGATAACTTTAACTACCTTTTTGATGATGATCTTTACATCAGCGCCTATTTAAACTCAGTCAAAGTTGCAGCCATATCAACCCTGATCTGTCTGCTAATTGGCTATCCCATGGCTTATGCGATTGTCAGATCGAATCCAACGAGAAAGAATATTCTGCTGATGTTAATTATCCTGCCATTCTGGACATCTTTCCTGTTACGTGTCTATGCCTGGATGGGACTGCTTGCCGATCAGGGCACGATCAACAATCTGTTAATCGCCCTTGGCTTTATCGATCAACCTATCAGAATGCTGTATACCCAATTCGCTGTATATTTGGGCATTGTCTATTCCTATCTGCCGTTTATGGTTCTGCCTCTATACGCCAATATTGAAAAGCTGGACATGACGCTGCATGAGGCGGCGGCTGACCTGGGCGCCAAGCCCTTTACAACGTTTTTAACAGTCACCCTGCCGATGACCATACCGGGTATTGTCGCGGGTTCATTACTGGTGTTTATTCCGGCTACGGGTGAATTCGTCATACCGGATTTACTCGGCGGCGGTAACTCATTAATGATTGGCAAAGTGCTATACAATGAATTTCACAGTAACCACGACTGGCCAATCGCGTCGGCTGTTGCGATTGCCTTGTTGATCGTACTGGTTGCTCCGATGATGCTCTATCAGCATATGCAGTCAAAGGAAAATGAAGCATGATAAAACAGCGCTCCACATTCATGTTCACAGTATTATGTTTTGGATTAGCTTTTTTATATATCCCCATGCTTTTATTGATTTTTTATTCATTTAATTACTCCAAAATTGTGCCTATCTGGGGCGGTTTCTCGACCCGCTGGTACATCGAATTATTTAACAGCCCGGAGGTCTGGGATGCCCTGCTGTTGAGCTTGAAAATTGCCGTCGTTAACGCAACATTTGCAACCCTGCTGGGCACTCTTGCAGGACTTGCACTGGTACGTTTTGGGCGCTTTAA
>JAHEKD010000545.1:2019-2509 GCA_024638545.1 Gammaproteobacteria bacterium | reverse complement strand
TTGTTGCTGTAGAAGCCGACTGGCCGGATGCGGCGCACGTTGATCGTTACATTCATGGTACAGAGTCCGACCCCTTGTTGGAAAACAAGCCTTTTTCCCGTTTCCCCACCTGGATGTGGGAGAATCATTCTGTACTTAAATTTTGCCACTGGTTAAAGTCACACAATGATGAGGTCGGCTCTGCGGTCGATCAGGTGGGATTTTACGGTCTGGATCTATATAGCCTCTTCAGCTCAATTGAGGCCGTGTTGGCCTATCTGGAAAAAGTTGATCCCAAAACAGCAGAAGTAGCTCGTGTCCGTTATGGTTGTCTGATGCCGTGGGCGAACGATCCCGGCATGTATGGTCAGGTCACGATCACCAGGAAATACAGGGGATGTGAGGAAGACGTATTAGCCGCCCTTAAAGATCTGCTGCATAAGCGCATGGAATATTCAATGGCGGATGGAGAACAGTTCTTCAACGCCGAGCAGAATGCACGCCTGGTAGC
>JAHEKD010000545.1:1237-2009 GCA_024638545.1 Gammaproteobacteria bacterium | reverse complement strand
CATGTACTACGCGGAAAGTAATTCCTGGAACCAGCGAGACCAGCATATGTTTGAAAGCTTGCATTCGATTCTTGAATTTCGTGGCCCGCAATCAAGAGCAGTGATCTGGGCACACAATTCGCATATTGGAGATGCCAGGGCGACGCAAATGAGTGCTCGTGGTGAGTTAAATATCGGTCAGCTAGTGCGTGAAGCATATGGTGACAAAGCTTATAACATCGGTTTTGGTACCGATCACGGCACGGTGGCCGCTGCCTCTGAGTGGGGCGGGCCGATGGAAATAAAACAGGTGCAACCTTCGCATATCGACAGTTATGAACGTGTATGCCATGAAGTAGCGACAGATAACTTCCTGTTACCGTTGCGTCAAACAGCCAAGGAAATCACCCGCAAAATGTTACTTGCAGAACGTCTTGAGCGGGCCATTGGCGTTATTTACCGGCCTGAAACCGAATTGCAGAGTCATTATTTCCATGCCTGTCTGCCTAATCAGTTTGATGAGTATATCTGGTTTGATGAAACCCGCGCGGTTGATCCATTGACAAAGGAAACAATGCAAGGCATGCCCGATACCTATCCATTTGGTCTTTAGGCGCTTACGAGGTAAATAATTTCTTGAACTTTTTAATGACAATCCCTGTGCTTCATGCAGGCGTGGAAATTTCGCCAAAGTGGACCAGCGATGATAAAGACATCTTACCTCGATTAAAGTACAGTGGCATACCATAACGCATCCAGAGCCTTGAAGCGTAAACGAGGGCGTATGTTGGCA
>JAHEKD010000545.1:0-1227 GCA_024638545.1 Gammaproteobacteria bacterium | reverse complement strand
TTGGAGGGCACTATCAACGCTTAGGATATTATTTGATCATGGAAAAAAACATCAGCCCCCAATCCATTATGCTGGAGTTTGCAGTCGCTACCGGACTGACCGATGCTTCCCGTGAACCACGGCGCTATCTGTGGACCGATGCATTTGCGGTGTGCAACTATCTGGCACTGTATCGTCAAAACAATGAGCCAAGCTATTTACAATTCGCTTTGAAACTGGTGGATCAGGTTCATCAAACACTTGGAAAACAGCGAAAAGATAGTGGGCGTAGCGGCTGGCTGAGCGGTCTTGATGACAAACGAGCCCGGCAACATCCTACGCTGGGAGGCCTGAGAATTGGCAAAAAGCTGAATGAGCGTCAGCCCGGCGAGCCAGCAGATCAATCTCTGGAATGGGATCAGGATGGCCAATACTTTCACTACCTTACAAAATGGATGCACGCACTCAATCGAGTCAGCCAGGTCACCGGCAATAGTATATATAACCAGTGGGCCCGGGAACTTGCCAGAGTAGCACATGCTGCTTTCACATACGCACCTTCACCCTTGAAACAAATGGGGGGAATAAAGCGCATGTTCTGGAAAATGAGTATTGATCTTTCTCATCCGCTGGTCGATTCAATGGGGTACCATGATCCTATCGATGGATTGTTGACCTATTTGGAACTTGAAGCCACGGTAGAACAGTTCTCCGAATCATCTTCTGAGTTCAGCCTGAAAGCAGAAATTAAGGAGATGCAAACGATGTGCGCGGGAAAACACTGGGTGTGCGAAGATGCTCTGGGCATTGGTGGTTTGCTCAGCGATGCCTTCACACTGGTTGAATTGATCAACACGCATCACCTTCAGGAAACGGCAAGACTTGAATCATTGCTGCAAGATATCGCCCTTAGCCTGGAAGGTTTTATGACTCAAAATCAATTAAATCTTCCCGCTGAATATCGTCTGGCATTTCGCGAACTGGGATTGTCTATCGGCTTACATACAATAGTGAAATTGCAGCATATTATTGAAAAAAATCCAGATAATTTTGAAAATGCTGATCAGTTAGTATCAACCTTAGGCAATCTTTATCATTTTCACAAAATAGCGGCCTTAATTGAGAGCTACTGGCTAAAACCCAAACATCGCTCGGTCAATAGCTGGCAGGAACATCAGGATATTAACAACGTCATACTGGCAACTTCCCTGTTGATGACACGTATTCCCCATTCATAATAGGGGAGGC
>JAHEKD010000544.1 GCA_024638545.1 Gammaproteobacteria bacterium | reverse complement strand
ACGGGCCACGTCCCAGCAAAAAATATCAAACGGTGGCTCACCGCCTATTATCCATTCAGCGACTACTCGTCCAATACCGGCACCCTGGTTGAAACCGGTCATTACGCCGTTCGCACAATAATAATTAGTCAGTGCCGGATGAGGGCCCAATAAGGGACCCAAGTCAGGTGAAAATATCATCGGCCCGTTGATGACACGCTTAATGCCGGCCGTTGTCAGGCACGGTATAAGCTCGATTGATTTTTCTAAATGCCAGTCCATCCTTGACAGGTCATCCGGCAACAGTTCATGCCCGAAATCCCTTGGCGTTTTGGCTTTTGCCCAGTGAACACAGGGCGTCTCATAGGCACCCAGTAAAAGCCCCTGTCCTTCCTGACGCATATAGCAATTGGTTTCACCATCATTGATTTGCGGCAGCTCGTGACGCATGGCCGTGATTTCCGGAATCTCTTCAGTAACCAGGTAATGATGTTCGACAGGCGCCAGTGGCAGTGTAATCCCGGCCATGGCCGCAACTTCACGTCCCCAGAGTCCCGCCGCATTGACAATATATTCAGCTTCTATGGTTGTTTTTTCGGTCACCACCTGCCAGAACCCGTTAGCCAGCGGATGAGTTTCAATCACCGGATCAAATCGTGAAATTCTGGCGCCCAGTTTTTTAGCGGCTGCTGCAAAGGCGTGGGTCACACCCGCCGGATCGACATGCCCGCCCTCTTCTTCCCACAATGCCCCAAGCAAATGGGAAGTATCAAGAATAGGTGCCTTTTGTTTAACTTCATCAAGTGAAATAAAGCCAGATTCAATCCCGAGCCGCCGGCAGGCACCCTGCATTGTGCGCATATAATTCATCTCTTCATGATTGCGGCACAAATTTATTCCGCCGGTAGAGTGAAACCCGCAGGACTGGCCGCTTTGCTTTTCAAGCTCAGGATAAATCTGGAAGGTGTAGCGATGAATTTCAGCAACCGCATTCGGACGAGTCACTGTAAACAAACCTCCCGCAGCATGCCATGAAGAGCCGGATGTCAGCTCCCGACGCTCCACTAACAGACAATCCGTCCAGCCATTTTTTGCGAGATGATAAAGAATACTGCAGCCGACCACACCGCCGCCGATAATGACAACCCTGGCTGATTGCTTCATCTCGGCAACCCCGGATCAACATCATCCGTCATTGGTGTGTCTGATTCGGCAACAGAGGTATGATTCTTAAAGCGACTCACTCAATATCATCTCTGGTGTTTAGTTATAAAAAAGCATTCCAGAAATCGATGTTACTAAATTATTTTTGTGATCACAATTAGAAAATGCTCAAATCAACAATCAGTATCATTTTGTGATCTGTAATTATCGCCATCTGTGGTTAAATTTTAAGCAATAAATCCCTAAATATTACGGAAACAGATTTGGCTTGAGAAATTCTGGATGAGTGTGATATATTCTTCTGTGATCACAATTTAGATTGATACACAGTATCAAGCTGGGAGTTTGATGAATGTCATTTTTTGGCAGTCAGTTTACATCCTTAACGCTGGTTTTACTCATTGTGTGACCCGTCATCGCTGGCTTAAACAACAGGTAACATGCTTTAGGTTAATTGTCAGACTATTTATGTACACACTCTATGCGTCAAAAAACACCTACTCCATGTCCGCACATTTATTGCTGGAAGAATTACAGGTGGATTATCAAATTACATGGTTTGACATTAAAAATGTTGACGAACACCCTGGCACCCTTAAGACAATTAATCCGAATCTGAAGGTCCCGGTAATTATCACAACAGACGGACCAATCTATGAGTCAGCCGCGATACTGGTTTATCTTGCAGAAAAGCATGGCAGTCAATTTATGCCCGGAATAAATAATTCAAGACGAGGCCAGTTATGGCAATGGCAGTTTTATTTGATGAGTACGCTGCAACCCGAAGTGCTGAATCAGTTTCATCCTGAGCGGTATTTACCGGGCGACCTGGAGAACCAGCAAACACTGCTTGCCTCGTCGAGGCTCAAACTTGAGCAAATCTGGCAGACCATAGAAAACGGACTAGACGGACGCCAACATAACTTTTGCGGGCAATATTCAATTTGTGACATGCTGTTCGCCATGCAGGCGTTGTGGACGGAAAGTCGGCCGGACAACCTGCAGCGATATCCGAACATCCTTGAAAATTTAAACGCGATTTATTCACGAACTGCAGCAAAAACTGTGCTGCGGGAACACAACGTGGAAAATCTGGCAATGTTAATACATCATCAATGCACGCAAAGTAGACGTCACAGGGAGATAATGCGATGATTACGAACACAGGTGTGGAAGAGCTTCGTCAAGTGCTCGCTGAACTTTATGATCTGGATGCCGAGCAGGCAAGAACCATGCCGTCAGGTTTTTATAATAACGATGAGTTACTTCAACTTGAAAAAGAACACGTCTTTCGTCAACAGTGGGCCTGTGTTGGGCACGCGGGCGAGATTCCGGAAAATGGCGATTATTTCACTACCGAGCTGGTGGATGAACAGTTAC
>JAHEKD010000046.1 GCA_024638545.1 Gammaproteobacteria bacterium | reverse complement strand
TTGCTGTGTAAACCACAATATCCGCACCCATCTCCAGGGGTTTTTGCAACACCGGTGTACAGAAACCGTTATCTACAACCAGCAGGGAATTATGCTCGTGTGCAAGATCAGAAAGCTGGCGTATATCAATTAATTCCTGCAAAGGGTTGGAGGGCGTTTCAGCAAAGAACATTTTCGTATCCGGTCGTGCAGCCCTGTCCCAGCTATCAATCTCCACCGGAGACACAAAATCACAGCCGATACCAAATCGCGTCATAATGTTAGAAAAAAAAATCGAAATCGAACCAAATACACTGCGCGAGCAAACCACATGATCTCCCGCCTTTAACACACCCATACAGGCCAGCAGAATTGCTGACATGCCCGAAGCCGTAGCCAGGCAGGCTTCACCACCATCAAGCGAGGCAAGCCGGTCCTGAAAAGTTCTGACAGTTGGATTTGTAAATCGGGAATAAACGTTGCCGTTACTGTTAGGTTCAAATTTTGCTGCAGCAACTTCAGCATCCTCAAAAATAAAGCTTGATGTTGCGAATATTGCCTCGGAATGCTCATTTTCATGGCCGCGTACATGTCCCGCACGAATGGCTCGCGTCTCATCATCAAATCCTGACCAGTCGGTGACTATTTTTCTTGGCATGTTTTTAAAAACCTGGGTTGTTCAAAGCATTATTTTATAGTGCACTCAAGTTTCAAGTTTTAACTATACTCGTAATTTTGACGAAATAAATCATTGTCAATTCGCCGCGACGCTGAAACCGGCTTCAAAATTCGGCCAATTCGACTGCCGGCCGCTACTTGCAGCATGTAGGCCATCATAAGGACGATGTGCGTTTGTGCACTTCACTAACATGCAGGTCTGCCTGAGAAGTGAGGACCTGCTTGCAGGGTGATATCTAAGGTTTTTTAAAATCGGCATTGAAATGCAAATTAAGTCATGACATCTACATATAACCTGTTAAATCAGCCAAATCAAGAATACTTTGGGATCGTTCGGATTTATTCGCATCCGATCGTAGCAACTCAATTGAGTTCAGGTACTCTCTGGATATGTTTCCGGTTACATATTCGCCACTAAAACAGGATGTATCGAACTCCGTAATCGCAGGATTTTCTTCATGGCAGGCCTCGATTAAAGCTTCCAGATCCTGATAGATAATTTTGTCGGCACCGATTTCATCAGCCACCTGCGCTTCATTTCGATTATAGGCCACAAGTTCGTCAGATACCGGCATATCAATTCCATAGACATTGGGATAGCGCACCGGCGGCGCAGCAGAAGCGAAATATACTTTTCGGGCTCCCGCCTGCCTTGCCATCTGAATAATCTGCATTGAAGTTGTGCCTCTGACAATAGAATCATCAATCAACAGTACATTTTTTCCTTCAAATTCACTGGATATTGGATTGAGCTTTTGTTTTACGGATTTCTTGCGCTGCGCCTGTCCGGGCATAATAAACGTTCTGCCGACATAACGATTCTTAACAAAGCCTTCGCGGTATTTAATATCCAGCATGTATGCCGTTTCCAATGCAGATGTGCGCGATGAGTCCGGGATTGGTATTACAACATCGATGTCGTGGCCCGGCCACAACCGCTTGATTTTTGCGGCCAGTTTCTCTCCCATACGCTGACGTGCCCTGAACACGGAAATACCGTCCATGACCGAGTCAGGACGGGCAAAATAAACATATTCAAAGATACAGGGCGCATGTCGCTCACTCTCTGCACACTGGCGTGAGTGAAAGTTACCGTCATCCTGGAATATCATTGCTTCGCCGGGATGGATATCGCGCACCAGATTGTAATCAACCATATCCAGAGCAACACTCTCTGATGCAACCATGTAGCTGATTTTGCCCTGATGATCAACTTTCTGACCATACACCAGCGGCCTGATCCCGTTTGGGTCACGAAACGCAACCAGACCAAAACCTACGATCATGATGACGACAGCATACGCGCCTTTGCAATGCTCATGGACACCCTGAATCGTCTTGAAAACGTGATGTGCCTTGATTTCATATTCCTCGCCCATCACTTTTTGCAACTCAAAGGCAAATACATTAAGCAACACTTCCGAGTCTGATGTTGTGTTTATCTGCCTGAGGTTATGCTTGAACAGCGATTTGCGCAGATTATGAGCATTGGTGAGATTGCCATTATGTGCAATTGCCAATCCAAACGGCGTATTCACAAAAAACGGTTGGGCCTCATGGCGGGAATCGCAGCCAGCGGTGGGATAACGGGCATGCGCAACACCCATATGGCCCTGCAGCTGCAGCATGTGACGATTACGAAATACATCATTCACCAGACCATTATCCTTTCTTAAATAAACCCGCTCGCCATCGCTGGTCATGATGCCGGCGGAATCCTGGCCGCGATGCTGAACGACGGTCAGCCCCTGGTATAGCTGCTGGCAGACTGTTGATTTACTGCTATCTATCAGGCCTACAATTCCGCACATAATTGCCTCTTTAGCTTTTGTTTAAATAGTCCGAAAGGTTGTTCGGGATGAGATCACGAATAAAGATAACCAGGGGCTTGAAATGCTCTATCAAAATTGACTGCTGCCACCAGGGCTCATTTGGAAAACCCGTAAATCCAAACAGTATGATTAATACGGCCACAACGACGGCACCCCGCAGTATTCCAAATACGCCCCCGAGTGATCTGTCGATGCCTGTCAAACCCGTTGATTCAAATACCGAGCTTATCAGATAACCGATAAGGGATAGCAATACGAGCGTAATCACAAAGACCACAATAAATGAAGCAATTAATCTCAGCGTCGGGTCCGCTAAAAACTGCTGAAAATGCTGCGTAAACCGGTCGGCGAAACTGAATGCTGCCCACAGCGCAACAGCCCAGGTGATCAGTGACAGGGTTTCACGGACAAATCCTCTGACCAGCCCAATCAGGAAGGATATCCCGATTATCACCAGGATTACGACATCAATAATGGTCATTAATAGCTACATTCTAAGGGTACGACTTGATAAATCCCTTGACACCGGTTTTATCTTTGACAGCCTCCAGTGCCCTGCCGGCAGTAACCCTCTTTTCATAAGGACCCACCCAGACTCGAGTCACCTGTCCTGAATCAGTAGTAATGACTTCATATCGTGAATCAAAACCGCCCTCGTTGAGTTTGCTGATCATGTTTTGAGCGTTTTCGGGCTTCGAAAAGGAGCCGACTTGCACCATCCATCCGCGAGCAACGTTTTCCGGTTTTAAGTCAGTCATTGGCGCGGGTTCCGGA
Source organism: Gammaproteobacteria bacterium (assembly GCA_024638545.1). Classification (GTDB taxonomy): domain Bacteria; phylum Pseudomonadota; class Gammaproteobacteria; order Arenicellales; family JAHEKD01; genus JAHEKD01. The sequence goes on along the minus strand of JAHEKD010000046.1, from coordinate 6,645 downwards.
AGTTTTATCGCTGCGACCTGATTCGAATTTTCCTGTATTTTTTCAGGCTTTGGTTCCGGTTCTGGTGCCGGCTCAACAGCCTGTGGCTGGTTGTCGGGTACTGCCGTGACCGGTGGTGACTCCGGCGCAGCCTGGTTATTGATTACCGCGCTGTTGTCACTTGCATCGTCTATTTCAAGCAGTTCAGGCGGTTCATCCACAGCCACACCCGTCTCACCGACGGGTTTGACCCGTGATGTATAGGTTGTAGCATCTTCAGTTTCAACTATCCATTCCTGAACCTCTTCGGTTAGCGAATCTGATTTCATAACAGCACCGGGACCTTTACCCTGTAAAATCATCGGAATCACTATAACCCCCAGACCCAACAAGACGACTGCGCCCACCAACCGATGTCTAATGTTAAAGTCATGCTGTGAATTTTCTTTTGCCATAAACTATGATCGCCCTGAGTTTAGATGTTCCAGCACATTACCTACCGTATGAAACGAACCAAATACTATGATTCGGTCACTACTCGTCGCCTGAGCCAACGCTGCCTCAAAAGCTGCTACCGGATGATTGTGACAATTATACTTCACAGATTCATTAACTTGAAGCAGCTCAGACATTAGTTGCGATGCACTGGCGCCTCTGACCTCGTTCAAATCTGCCAACTCCCACTGATCTATATTTGAATATATCCGTTTGATGACCCCGGCAATATCTTTATCGGCCAACATGCCAAGCACGGCAATGGTTCTCCCCGATGTCGGCTGACTGGAAAGATAGTCGTCCAGTACCGTTACTGCATCAGCGTTGTGGGCAACGTCCAGAAGAATTTGTCGATTCCCGATAGACAGTTTTTGCAGTCTGCCCTTGATAACGGCACTCTTTAATCCACTGCGAATATGCGCTTCATCAACCGGCAGCCTGTCAGCCAGCACCTGCACCACCATTAAAACTCCTGCTGCATTTTTTAGCTGCGCACTGCCTGGAATCGAGAGCGGCGGCAGGTGACGCAGTTCATGGTAGTTTGAGTCAAAGCAGTGCCAGTCCCAGCTTTGCTGGTTTTTAGAATAATTGAAATCGGCATTGATCAATTTCAGATCAGCTGAGATTAATCTTGCGTGCGCCAGGAGTCGTTCGGGCGGCAAATAATCACAGCAAACAGCCGGCGTATTTGACCGAAATAAACCTGCCTTCTCATAACCGATATCTTCCCGATTATCACCCAGCCACTGCACATGATCCAGCGCGATATGTGTCAATAACACGCAATTCGGATCAAGCACATTTACCGCATCCAGTCGCCCTCCCATACCGGTTTCCATGATTATCACATTCGGTTTTTTCTCAACTAGCGAGTCTATTGCCACCAGCGTTGCGTACTCGAAATAGGTTAATGGAATACCTTCGCGTAAATTATCTATTTTCTGAAATGAGGCAACCAGTTCATTATCGGCCAAATCTTCGCCATTATATCGATAACGTTCATTAAAATTTACCAGATGCGGCGAGGTAAATGCGGCCGTTGTATAACCGGCCTTTAAATAGATGGATTCCAGCATGGCCACGGACGAGCCTTTACCGTTTGTGCCGCCAACAACGATAATTACGCAGTTTGAAAAATCTGGCCTGAGCTTATCAAAAACAATTTTAATCCGCTCAAGCGTCATATCAATCGAACGAAAATGCACGGTTTGCGCATATTCCATCCAGTCATGAAGCGAATTTGGGTTTTGAACTGGCAACTGAAAATGCTCAAAATACCGTTGAGCAGGGCCTGGAGAACTTAATCACAGACTCAAAGCAAGCCCAGGCATGAGTGTGTGCCTGCGGTCCACGCAGGGCTGGAACAAGCGATCATGCGGGGGAGTGCCGTCTCTGTCAGCAAATGCTTTGCAATGCTGTTCATTTTCCTGTCAGGCATTTTCGCCAGCTTGCTCGACAGGCGGCTGATCATTATCCTCAATTGCGTCTGTTTGTGTCGCCGGCGTTGAATTTTGTGATTGAGCCAGCATCATTCCGAGAAGATTCTTCAGTGTAACGGCCATATCACGACGGTCGATAATCATATCGATTGCACCATGGTCAAGTAAAAACTCAGCACGCTGGAAACCATCAGGCAGTTTTTCCCTTACGGTTTGCTCAATGACGCGTGGTCCTGCAAATCCGATCAACGCATTGGGTTCCGCAATGATGATATCGCCAAGCATTGCTATCGATGCTGATACACCACCCATGGTCGGGTCGGTCAGTACAGAAATAAACGGCAGTTTTTGCTCATCAAGCTGGGCAATACTGGCAGCTGTTTTTGCCATTTGCATGAGCGAAAACAGCGCTTCCTGCATACGCGCTCCGCCACTTGCTGAAAAGCAGATATAGGGTAACCCCCTCGCTATCGCCTCACGGGCGCCCAGCACAAACTTTTCACCCACAACAGAACCCATGGAACCACCCATGAAATCGAATTCGAATGCCGCAACAACGACAGGCAGTCCATTAATTGAACCACGTACAACAACCAGTGCATCAGACTCCTTGGTCTTCTTTTGAGCCTCTGAGAGCCTGTCTTTATACTTTTTGCTATCGCGGAATTTCAGCATATCTACGGGTTTTATAGAGGCTGCAATCTCATCCATGGAATTTTCATCCAGCAGCCATTTTAGGCGTTCGCGGGCACTTATTCTCATATGATGGCCACATCGCGGGCACACTTTCTGATTACGCTCCAGCTCTGCATTGTAAAGCACAGAATCGCACTTGACGCATTTACTCCATACGCCTTGCGGTACGCCTTTTTTTGCGCTGCTGGACTTTATTTTAGGCGGAATTAATTTCTCAAACCAGTTCATCGGCAGTTTTGTGATTCATTGCGTGTTTTATGTAGTGCCTGGTCAGCCTCATGCACGGCTATTATAAACTCGTTTATTTTGTTTGCATCCTTAATTCCCGGCTTAATTTCCACACCGCTGTTGACGTCAACGGCGTAAGGCTGAACACAAAGCACAGCCTTGTAAACATTATCAGGATTCAGGCCACCTGCCAGTATGATCGGTTTGTTAATGCGGGAATTGTTGATAATCGACCAGTCGAACTGCTGCCCGGTGCCACCAGGCAGACCCTTTACATATGTATCAAGTAAAAATGCATGCGCCAGACTATAGAGCGGTGCTTGCCGGATAATATCGCTTTCTTGTGTGACTCTGAGCGCTTTGTACCACGGACGCAGAGATTTTTCACAAAGCTGTTGCGTTTCATCACCGTGATACTGGATTCGGTCAATACCCACTTCGCTCACCAGTCGAGTGAGCATCTTTTGCGCAGGGTTAACCACAACCGCGACCGTCGTGACATATAGGTTAGAGGTTTTGCAAATATTTTGGGCCTGATTAATGGTTATATTTCGTGGGCTGTTTTTATGAAAAATCATTCCCAGTGCATCAGCACCGCTGTTTGCCACAAGCTCAGCATCTTCAATGCGGGTAATACCACATATTTTAATTCGCGTGCGCATTTATATCCATTGTGTCAATGAGCATAGGGTATAAACAGATTAAGATAGCGAAGTCTAGCATAGTCAATATCTACTTTTTTTAGTCCGGTGGTGCTCTAACTTTTTTATACCATATATTAAATATTCTTGATTTTGCACATTTTGGATGTACTATTCGTCAAAAACACATTAAATTCAAGTCATTTGCATTCCGCATTTAATAGATGTACTATTTTTCATGAATTTTTATGTGGGCATTAGCCCTGACTCTATAACTTCACAGAGGACTTAAAAGATGACAGACACTAAAACCACGAATACTTCTCGGCGCAACTTTATCAAAACCGGCGCTGTCGGAACAGCGGCTGCAGTGGCCGCAGTACCGTACGTGGGCAAAGCACAAACTGTGCTGAAAGTACAGGCGGCATGGGGAGGTGGAATTTTTCTCGAATTCGCCCAGGACTATGTCAATAAAGTGAACAAAATGTCAGGTGGATCTTTAACAATTGATTTGCTGGCTGTAAATGCTGTTGTAAAAACCGCAGAAATGCAGACCGCGGTCCACAAGGGCGTGCTCGACGGTGCGCATCTGGTTACAGCATACTGGTACTCGAAAAGCCCTACAGCATCATTATTCGGGACAGGCCCCTGTTTTGGCTGGAATGCCAACCAGCTATTGGGCTGGATCAAATACGGTGGTGGTGAAGAGCTCTATTATGAACTCATGGATGCCCTGAAACTGGATATTGTGGGCTTTTTTAACAGTCCGATGCCGGCACAGCCGCTTGGATGGTTTAAAGAAGAAATCACCGATGCCAGCCAGATGCAGGGCTTGAAATACCGCACGGTGGGTTTGGCCGCGGATGTTCTGCAGGAAATGGGCATGTCAGTTGTGCAATTGCCCGGCGGGGAAATCCAGCCAGCCATGAAAAGTGGCCTGATTGATGCCGCAGAATTCAACAACCCAACCTCTGACAAAGACTTTGGCATGCAGGATGTCTCAAAAGACTACCATCTGGCCAGTTTTCACCAGAGTCAGGAATCCTTTGAAATAATATTCAACAAGGGCTTGTTTAATAAATTACCTGAAGAACATCAGGCCATTTTGGAATATGCATCTGAAGCGGCATCCACAGATATGTCATGGAAATACCAGGACCGCTATTCAAACGACCTCATTGCACTTGAAACGGATCATGGTGTTAAAGTGCATCGTACACCAGATGCCGTTATGGATGCGCAACTGGCGGCCTGGGACATTGTGGCAGACAGGATCGCCGCAGAAGATGAATTTTTTGCCAAAGTGCTCGAGTCTCAAAAAGCCTGGGCGAAACGTGTGGTCCGTTATGAACTGCTGAATGCACCTAATTATCAGGGTGCTTATGAACATTACTTCGGGAGCCTCTAATTATTAGAGACTGATATAAACCGGGAATTTATTTAGCGTAAATTCCCGGTTCTATGTTTTGGAAGTCTTGGAGATTCCCCAGATCAATCAAGATTTAGTCCAGGATTCTCAAGCGCGAGCTGCAAAGCACCAGTGAGTCTGGCTATTGCATATCCCGGCAACAAGACGATTACCTCTTTAGGGCGCCATGATCAACGGCAATTAGATCTCAGGTTTGCATTAGCGTGCCGGCGATTATTATTTTTTTGCAGCGTTTGCTGTTAGAATGAACCACTGACACATGAGGTGCAGTTATGAATAAATTTCTCCACTTTGTAGATTCGCTTAGTGTATGGATGGGAAAGGCATTTGCCTGGTGCATTGTTGTACTGACTTTTGCAACCTGTTACGAAGTCTTTGTGCGCTACCTGTTAAACTCACCAACCGTCTGGGCATTCGACATGAGTGTACAAATGTACGGCTCTTTGTTCGTGATGGCCGGTGCCTATGCACTGGCACAGGATGCACATGTTCGCGGTGATGTCCTGTATCGTTTAATGAAACCCCGTACCCAGGCCTCTATTGACTTGACGCTATATATCGTGTTCTTACTGCCCGCTGTATTTGCACTGACCTGGTATGGCTTCGGTTTCGCCAAAGATTCCTGGTTTTACAAGGAAGTCAGCTGGAGCAGCCCGGCCAGAATACAAATATACTTTTTTAAATCACTGATTCCTGTGGCCGGGTTGTTAATTTTCCTGCAGGGCCTGGCCGAATCCATTCGCTGCATCATGTGTATTCGAGATGGTGCCTGGCCGCCACGGATGCATGATGTGGAGGAGACTGAAACTGCGTTAATGCATCAACAAGAAGATACAAGGGACCTGCAATGACTGATCCTCAAATTGCCATATTCATGCTTGGACTGTTTATTTTCATGGTTCTTCTTGGCTTTCCAATTGCCTTTACCTTGCTGGCGATGGGGCTGGCATTTGGCTACTACGCTTATTACGACCCGTTGAGAATGGATACGATTTTTGATAATCGAATTTTTGATCTAACGGTTCAAAATACCTTTTCGGTGATGTCCAACGATGTGCTGGTTGCGATTCCGCTGTTTTTGTTCATGGGCTATATCGTCGAGCGGGCAAATATTGTTAATCGCCTGTTCTTCTCCCTGCAGCTTGCTGCAAGGCATCTGCCCGGCTCGATGGCAGTCGCCGCGTTGGCGACCTGCGCAATCTTTGCAACCGCCACCGGCATCATCGGCGCGGTTGTCACTCTCATGGGCATGCTTGCATTACCGGCCATGCTTAAGGCCGGCTACGATAAAAGTTTTGCATCCGGTGTAATCTGCGCCGGCGGTTGTCTTGGCATCCTGATCCCGCCCAGCATCATGCTGATCGTGTATGCGGCAATTGCTGAATTATCGCCATTAAGACTCTACGCAGCCGCCATGTTTCCCGGCCTGTTACTGGCAGGCTTTTATATGCTGTATGTCATTGTTCGAGCCACTTTAAATCCATCTCTTGCACCAAAGCCTAAGGAGGAGGATGTACCATCAGCAGGCGTTATTATCATTCAGGTGGTCACCTCAGTCATTCCCCTGGCGGTGCTGATCATGTCTGTACTGGGCTGTATATTATTTGGACTTGCCACACCGGCTGAGGCTGCGGGTGTTGGTGCTATGGGTGGACTATTGCTTTCAATTCTGTATCGATCACTCACCTGGGAGAGGTTTAAAGAATCTGTGTACCTGACGGCAAAAACCTCGGCAATG
>JAHEKD010000543.1 GCA_024638545.1 Gammaproteobacteria bacterium | reverse complement strand
GCGCGTTGAAGCCGCTTTGTGGTTCTGACAATCCCGACATAATCCCACATCGCTCTTCGCAGTTCATCCCAGTTGTGGGCGATGACGATGACTTCATCGGCATCTGTAACGCGGCTCTCGTCCCATGGCGCAATCGCGGTTTCGGTTATGGGCGTCTTATCCAGCGTGGATGCGATATGCCGACTGGCAGCATCAGAAAAAACCAGGCATTCCAAAAGCGAATTACTGGCCAAACGATTAGCGCCATGTAACCCGGAGTAGGTGCATTCGCCGACTGCATATAAATTATGAAGATCGGTTTGGGCATTTAGGTCAGTCACAATTCCGCCACAGCTATAGTGTGCAGCGGGAACAACCGGCACGGGACCGCCGGTCATGTCATAGCCATACTCAAGGCAACGCGTGTAGATGGTCGGGAAATGTGCTTTAATAAAATCCCCGGGTTGATGAGAAATGTCCAGATACACATGCTCATAACCACCGCGTTTCATCTCATTGTCTATTGCCCTGGCAACTATATCCCGGGGTGCCAGCTCCTTTCTGGAATCATATTTAGACATAAATTCGCTGCCGTCGGGCAATTTAAGAATCCCGCCTTCACCGCGTACAGCTTCTGAAATAAGAAAGCTCTTGGCCTGAGGATGAAACAGGCAGGTAGGGTGAAACTGGTTAAATTCCATATTTCCCATGCGACAGCCTGCGCGCCAGGCCATGGCCATTCCGTCACCCGTAGATGTATCCGGATTGCTGGTATACAGGTAAACTTTGGATGCACCTCCGGTAGCCATGATGGTTTTTTTTGCAACGATTGTTAATGCTTTTCGGCTGTTATTATCATAGGCATAAAAACCCATGCAACTTGGGGTTGAATCCGGACGGCTCTGGCTTGTTATCAGATCAATAGCAATGTGGCTCTCCAGTAATCTGATGTTTGGATGATCGCGAACCTGGCTCTCCAGCGTGATTTCCACGGCATGGCCGGTAGCATCTGCCGCGTGAATGATGCGTCTGTGGCTGTGTCCGCCTTCGCGTGTCAGATGATAATTACCGTAACCCAGGTCGCCTGTTTCTCTTGTAAATTTGACCCCCTGGTCGATCAGCCAGGCAATGCTTGAAGGGCCGTGTTTGACTACAAATTCGACCGTCTCTTTTCGGCAGATTCCATCGCCTGCAACCAGTGTGTCCTCAATGTGTGATTTGTAAGTATCACTATCACTTAATACCGCCGCAATGCCGCCCTGGGCATAGAGGCTTGAGCCCTCTGTAAGCGCTTTTTTGGACACAATTACAACCTCTATGCCTCGATTGGCCAGGCGAATTGCCAGACTCAACCCGGCTAATCCACCGCCAATGATGGCAACATCGGTGTTTAAATTTTCAGACATATAATAAATACAAAATCAGGCCAGGAAAAACATATAATACCTGAAGTTTTCTCATATAACGAAACAATCAATTACCAATAGAACTTTTTGATCTGCTTTTTTATTTTCTGAGTAATTTGAATTAGATAGAAATTAGTGTTCACAATGAACTTTTCCGTCATTTTAGAGTCTATCAGCACTAATGATGCCGTGAGGTCTACGGTTACGTGAGCGACCAGCCAAACACAGACAAGCAGCTGGTGCGACGGTGCCAGAACGGTGATCAGTTAGCTTATGAACTTTTAGTAAGGAAATACCAGTTCAGGATAGCGCGTCTACTGTCCAGATATATCAGTATCGAGACAGAGATAGAAGATATCAGCCAGGAAGTTTTTATCAAAGCGTTCAAGGCATTAAAAAATTTCAGAGGGGATAGCGAATTTTATACATGGCTTTACAGGATAGCAGTGAATACAGCAAAAAATCATCTTTCATACAAAAGCCGTCGAAAAGCAGAATATGGGTTCGACCCGCAAAACAACGAAGAAAGTTCATACGAGCTTTCTCAAATGACCGATATTCAAACACCTGAATCAGTGCTGGCGGGAAAGCAAATGTACGTGACGCTAAAGCAAACCATCAAGGAAATGCCGGGAGAGCTACAGGAGGCCATCATACTGCGTGAATTTGACGGCCTGAGTTATGAAGAAATTGCACAAGCGATGAATTGCCCGATAGGGACCGTTCGCTCGAGAATATTCAGAGCGCGAGAAATTCTTGATGTTGTAATCAATGACGCTATGTCAACGGGGAAAAAATAATGTCAGAGAAATTATCAAATATAATGGACAAACATGCGGTTGAATCAGATCTGGATGAATTCCTGGACGAATGCAGGAGCGATTCGTCTTTAATTGATCGCTGGCAGCGTTATCACGTCGCGGTCGGTATCGTTCGAAATGAGATTAGTGAGTCAGATCTGAAATTTGATCTTGCGCAGAAAGTCATGTCCCGACTGGCCTCAGAGGAGCCCGGGGTTCAGCAGTTTGAGAGTGGTGATACCAGCGTATTTTCATTGAATAAACCCAAAAGTAAACGTTTCGCCAGGCGTCTGACCACAACACCCTGGTTTGGACTCGCTGTTGCGGCCAGCATGTTAATTGGGGTTT
>JAHEKD010000542.1 GCA_024638545.1 Gammaproteobacteria bacterium | reverse complement strand
CAGTTCAGTTGTCAGTCTGGCGCCCTTATCACCCAGCGGATCCTTAATCACCTGAACGATGATGGACTGGCCTTCATGGAGCGTTTCCTGGATCGGCGCTTGTTTTAGCGGTTCGCTATTGCCAAAATTTTGCTCCCCATCACCCGGCTGGTCTTTTTCGAGTTCAATGTCATGTGCCGTGAAGATATCCGCTTTGTGTAAAAAAGCTGTTCGCTGTTCGTTAATGTCTATAAATGCGGCCTGCATGCCGGGCAGTATGCGAACAACTTTGCCTTTATAAATATTACCGACAATACCTCGGGACTCATTGCGCTCAACGTGTAACTCCTGCAAGATTCCATTTTCTATAACAGCAACTCTGGTCTCCTGTGGTGTTACATTGATAAGAATTTCTTCGCTCATGTCGGCATTGCTGATATGGTGTATATGTCCTAAGTACAGCTTTTATTTTAGCCTTAAATTTTATACAGGGTGAGTGTGTAATGGACTCATCCCGTGATCGACTAAAAAGATCAATTCACGGGCTGGACCTGGGATGATCACTTGATTTTTCCCAGGATTTGCATAAGTTCATACAAAGGCAGGCCCATAACACCCGAATAACTGCCCGACAAGCCTGAAATAAACTGTGCAGCAAGTCCCTGAACTGCATACGCACCCGCTTTGTCCCGGGGTTCCCCGCTATTCCAGTAGCTGATTAATTCTGGCTCTGTTATCTTTCTAAAATTCACGGAACTGACCTGCGTCGCTGTTTCTGTAAAATTTTTGTATATCACGGCTATTGAGCTGTAAACCTCATGCCTGCGATCAGATAATAACATTAACATTTCGCGGGCATGCTCAAAGTTTTGTGGTTTACCTAAAGTCCTGCCGTCAACGACAACGGCTGTATCGGCGGCAATAATGGGCAGACTGCTCATTTTGTATTGCAAAATCTTTTTATCTGCATCAAGTGCCTTTGAAAGTGCCAGTCTTTGCGTATACGCCTTTGGGTCGGGGTCGTCGAGCATGGTTTCGTCTACGCCCGGCTTAATCACGGTATATGCAATACGCACCTGATCAAGTAATGTCTGCCTTCGCGGTGAGGCAGAGGCGAGATAGACATGATACTGCCTCACAAACAATTTCCCCGATGATATGGGTGACCAGTCATGATACTCCAGCCACGGTATAGCTGCTCTGCCAACACAACGCGTGCAACCGGGTGGGCCAGGGTCAGTTCAGATAATGACCATAGCTCGCTGCAGTGTTTTATATGCGATTTTGGAAAGCCCTCAGGACCGCCAATACTGATAGCAACCGGTTGTGAATCATCGCGCCACATGCACATTTGCCTGGAAAGCATTTCAGAATGCACGCTTTTGCCTGTGCGCTCCAGTGAAATATGCATATAGTGCCGGGGTATAGACGCAAGCACCTTCTGACTTTCCTTCTGCAGGATGTCTTGAATATTCGAGGTGCGGGTTCGCTTTAGCAGGGGGACTTCGATTAAATTTACTTCGAACTGCATCCTGGGTATGCGCGAAATATAGTTTTCCACCGCCAGGTTTACCCACTTTGGCATTTTAGTACCCAGGCAGATGATTCGTATTTCAGGCATATAATTGATGATCCTGTCAGATGTCACTCAATTGATGCCAGTATATCGTGTTAGTCCGCGCTGAACTATGACAAAGCAGTGTTGTCTGACAGTTAATCGAAAAATAAGGAATGAGTATGTCCAACACACGCGGTATTATCTTTGTTTTAATGCTGTGCAGCGCCATAAGCGTTGCTGCAGACAGTGTTTTGAAATCCGGCAACGAAAAAAATCGACTTATAGAGCTTTATACATCGGAGGGCTGCAGCAGCTGCCCTTCTGCGGATAAATGGATAAGCAAACTTAAAAATAGTAAAGATTTGTGGAATGATGTCATACCGATCGCCTTTCATGTGGATTATTGGGATCGGCTTGGATGGAAAGATGAATTAGCGGAAGAAACCTTTAGTGACAGGCAGCGACAGTATCACCGCGAGGGTTCAATAAGCCAGGTATATACACCTGGATTTGTAGTTGATGGTCAGGAATGGCGAGGATTTTTCAAGCGCAAAATGATTGAGTCGCCAGCACCCTTGAATGTAGGTGAGATTACCTTGCACATCAACGCAGATGCAATCAGCGCACAATTCATACCGCAAATCAAAGTCAATGAAACGCTGGTCTTCCACGCAGCCGTACTTGGTTTTGACATTGAGAATGAAATTCAGGCAGGTGAAAACGCAGGCAGAACACTTCAGCATGATTTTGCTGTTATTGCCTACAATAAAAAAATTGTTACTCTTGAAAACAATAAATTTGCAACCGATATGCACATGCCCCGGTCCAAATACAGGGCAGGACGCAAGGCAATTGTTGTCTGGATTAGCAGCTCAGACAGCCAGTCTCCGTTGCAGGTTGTGGGAAACTGGCTATAACCAGCCGGCAGAGAAGACCTGTACTGGTCCTATTGACTGAGTTTTGATTTGACGTCATTTAGCATGCTGACAAGTTGATTGTAATTTCTTG
>JAHEKD010000045.1 GCA_024638545.1 Gammaproteobacteria bacterium | reverse complement strand
CATCGAAAAGTTAGCAGTCTTGTAGCCTGGGCAAATTATGAGGGTTCATGTTTACCATGTACGCGCTTAGTTTGAGGTGATAACCAGAATCGGTGCTTTAACCTTGATTTTTTCTGCAAGTGCATCCGGAATAATCGTCAACAATGCCCGGCCACCCAGCAATGATGCGTCGTAATCCTGCAGCACAGCGTCAACTCCCGCGTCTTGTGATTGCAGATAGCTAATAATCTGTGTCGCCCGTTTATAACCCAGTTCCCTGTGTCTTGGTGCACCGCCCGTTCCTCGGACTCCAATCATCGAAGGCTGACTGACCTGCAGCCAGTCACGCAATCTTGCCTTCTCGGATTCGTTAAGCACATGCTGCTTGTGTTCAAATATAACCTGATGATCATACTCAAAAAGCTGATTCAATGCGAAGACAACATCGGTTGTATCCTGTTCAATAATAAAATCATCCGGGACCTTTTCGGTTTCAAATTTACGCATGACACTGCAACTGCTCAATAATACCGCCGCTATCGCATATATGGCTAAAGTTCTGATCATCATAATTTCCTTGCACGAAGAAGCCTGTTTGTTCTGTCTATATCAAGCCTGCCACCGTTTTTGCCAACCAGTATTGCCAGATCATCGATACCCCTGACACCTTCCCAGCTGACGGGCGTGTCTAAAAGTGCTTCGATATCTCCCGGGTAAATCAATGCGGTGTAGCCATCTTTAATTGCGGTATCTTTGAGCAATTGCCCGAGGTTCGTTGTTTTATCGGGTAAAGTATTGCGCTGATTTATTTCAAAGGCAGTGGCCTGTGTTGTGCTGTCGTTACCCACGATTCGAACCATCTGGCGCGCGCGGTCTATAAAAACATGTCTGACCTGCTTATCACTGGCCAAATACAAATCCTTAAATTCGCCCACCGGACCAACCAGCAATGAATCATGGACAGCCCGGTCACCCGGTAAAATAAAAACATTTAGATTATTTACCCTGGCCAGGTGCTCAACAGCTGTGCCCACAGATGTCTGGCCTTTGGTAATTTTAATATGAAAGATACCGTCTTTAAACTCTGTACCACTGTCATCATCGTCAACCTCTGCAGCTGCCGGTACGAAAAGCTGCTTCAGTGTCGGCAGGAGCGACGCTGTATAGGCATCTTTCGCCTGCTGCTGATTAACAATTTCCGGTGTAGCGGTGTCATTGAAATAGACGAAAGAACGTGTTTTAGAACCGAAATCACTACTCACTGAAACTTCAATCAGGTTCTCGCGTTTATCAAGTGATCGATCATTGACGTTAATTAAAACCTGATCATCGCTAATTTGTTCAATCACGTAATTTACCGGTTTACTGTCGAGCTCAACCACGACATCCAGATAAGTAGCGTCGTTAATGTCCGAAATTTCAACCTGCCCGGAAGTTGGACCGGTAGCAATAAAATTACCGATCGAAAGCGCCATGGCTGATATTGGCATCAGCAATATTATGCCCAAAGCAATTCCCAGTGCGTAACATTTTCTATGCTTCATTAGTTACTCATCTTGTATACACATCAGGCAATCGATTATAAGGAAAACTAATTCGAATAGATCAGCAGCCGATAAAAAAAACAAACTTTTTACCGTGCGATGTCACTACACACCAGATTAATCGCTGGTTCGGACAAGTATCAAGTTAACTTCATCAACAAAAAAGCCATCAAGGAATTGTCCAAGAATTTTTAGCCACTGCACAGGAGCTGTGCCGCATACCTGTGATTGTTAATAAGAGACACTGTAGATAAAACCCAGGCGTCCCGGTTTGCTGGCCGTGTAATCAGCAACATAGATATTGCTGCTCTCCACGCCGTAAGACTCAAGCACCTTAATCATGGAATTAATGCGTTTTTGAGCGATGGCCTGGCTTTGACTTGAGAAACCACCCGCTGTGGCTTCGACCACATAGTAACTGTTATCTTTTAAAGATGCACCAATAAATTTGAACGCCTCTTCACCAATATACGCACTGTTTGTGTCGAACAAGAGTTCGACCATCGGGTCTATATCCGGGCGAAGTGAAACGGTTTGATAGCCGATCAGCAAATTTGGTTTATACGTGACTTTGCGTATGTACTTGTTAACGGTAGCGCAAGCACTTAACAGAACGACAATAATTAAGACACTGATAAGCTTTTGTTTCATCAGTCGGATTTTATTACAAGCATAGGAGCAGTTAACCTAATTTCTCTAGCCAGTTGAGGCGGAATATCATTGATAAGCACCCTGCCACCACGAATCACGGGATCATAATCAAGCATGACCATATCAATACCAACTCGCTGCGCCTGTAGATAGCGGATGACGCCAAGCGCCCTGTTTTCAGCAAGTGTCCTGAACTTTTCAGCACCACCCGTACCTCGCAGGCAAATCATGGCAGGTTGTGCGGTCTCGATCCATCTCAACAGCTTTTTCTGTTCCTCTGGCGCCAGTTGCTCTGTACCACCTTGATACCAGACAAAATAATCGTGGGTAATCGATGAATTGAGTCTGGCCCACACAGACGTGATATCCTGCTCAACAATAAAATCTTCAGCAACAGGTTTTTTCACAGGCAAGGAGCTGCAACCTACAAGCAATATAAGGCCCGCAGTGACGATGATGCTTCGATTAATCATGGTCTGATCCTTGCTGACTGCCAAAATAACAATCAATACTCATTACATTACCACCCTTTGGTCTATTTGTTTTTTTATCTGAAATCCCATGCCTTACCAACACAACCTGCATGAACAAATACAGCGACAGGTTTTGGCCTGGTGTCTAGTTTTTTTGCTGTTATTATAATAAAACAACTGCCGATAGGCTAAATTGAATTAATAAAAGTGCGGCTATCGGTTATTGCTGCCGGTAGTTTTTGATTAACGCCGCCGTGCTACCGTCATCACCAATAATACTTCCCCAACGCTGTATTCTCGATTATGCTGTATACGTGACTATGCTGTCTGGTCTGTTTATCTTGGTTGGATAATACCTTAAATAGTAGCGTTTAGCAGCAATCATATGCTGACTGGAGGCGATTTTACTGATTTGAATCCGGGGTCTTGGTCATCCAGAAAATCAGCTGCCAGCCGGTTGAATTGATAGAGGATAACAGGTGTGAGAGATATTAAATATCAACAGATTCTTGATGAAATCAAAGGCCGGGTTGAACCGCTTTATGGCCGGGGTCAGGTTGCTGATTACATTCCTGAACTTCGAAAAGTCAAGCCCCATCAGTTTGCAATGTGCCTGACATGTGTCAACGATAAGGCGCAGTACTCAACCGGCTGTGCTGAGAAGCCTTTTTCAATTCAAAGTATTTCAAAGGTATTTGCTTTAATCCTCGCGGCCTCAAAAATAGGTGAGAGGGTCTACCAGAGGGTTGGCATTGAGCCGTCCGGCGACCCGTTTAACTCTTTGGTGCAGCTCGAACACGAGCAGGGCTTCCCACGCAATCCGCTAATTAATGCGGGTGCACTTGTTGTCTCGGATATACTGATAAGCTGCCTCGACGATCCTAAAACCCAGTTACTGGATTTTGTACGCAGGCTCGCAAATAACAGCAAAATAAATTTCGATGCGTCAGTCACTGATTCTGAAAAAAAAACCGGCTTTAGAAACTATGCAATGGCGTATTTTCTAAAATCCTTTGAGCGCATTGAGAATTGTGTTGATGACGTGCTTGATTTATATTTCCACCAATGTTCGCTTTCGATGAGTTGCTCAGATTTATCTTATGCGTTTTTAGTACTCGCTAACCGTGGCGTAA
Organism: Gammaproteobacteria bacterium; assembly: GCA_024638545.1. Classification (GTDB taxonomy): domain Bacteria; phylum Pseudomonadota; class Gammaproteobacteria; order Arenicellales; family JAHEKD01; genus JAHEKD01. Next base: position 6,216 of record JAHEKD010000045.1, on the reverse strand, counting down.
TAATGCACTCGGGAGATAAGATATTGACCCCCAGCCAATCAAAAAGAATAAATTCGATTATGCAGACCTGTGGCTTTTATGATCAGGCTGGTGAGTTCACGTTCCGAGTCGGTCTGCCGGGCAAAAGCGGTGTTGGCGGTGGCATCGCAGCTATTAAACCTGATGAATTTTCAATTGCCGTCTGGAGTCCTGAGCTCAACAAGCATGGGAATTCAGTATTGGGCATGCACGCATTGGAACATTTCACAACAGCTACCGGAAAATCAATTTTCTAGTATTTGTCCAACATTGCGTCGTACTAACCCGGGGTTGGGGGGTTAATCTTCAGCCATTATTTTTTATTACAGGCAGTAATTCACGAAAAGAGTCAGTATCTGCCCGCTTCAGCCATTCAAAAATAACCATTTCTGCACTAACAATATTGATCGCATTTTGCCGCATTCGCGCTATTGCTAACTGCTTGTTGGCTCGCTGACGTGATGACGTGCCGTCGGCCACCAGAAATGGCTGATAACCGGATTGCTTGAGTAAAAGTGTGGTTTGCAGAACACAGACATGCGTCTCTGCACCCGTAACTATGACCTGTTTGCGATTCAGGCTGGCAATTTTCGCAGCAATCTCCGGCTCCCGCCAGGCTGAAAAATGAGATTTTTTGATCACTGCATCTACATTGATATCGCGCATTAACTGAACTTCGGTATAGCCGATTTTTTCCGGGCAGTGTTCTGTACAGATGATGGGTATTTGCAAAGATTTTGCAGATTTAACCAGCCTGATTATATTCGTCATGACGCGCTCCATGTCCTGGATTTGCGGAGCGAGTTTTTCCTGCACATCAATCACCAGTAAAAAAGAATCTTCCGAACTGATCAACATCTAGCTGAATTGGTTTTCCACATTGCCGGGTTACTCCCTGTTAACGTTATTATTTATTAAAATAGACGACAAAAATATCTATTTGCATAGGTCTGGATGTTGAATAGTATATTGAACATGTTAGTATGAATTATATAGATATCAAACTGCAATATAGTCACGATTATTTATCTAACTATACTCAAACAGCACAATTATGACGACACCAAACATTGGTTCTGTAGTGATGCTGGGCAAGCGCATTACAAACTCAAGAAAGGCAAAAGGATGGACACAATCTGAACTTGCCCAACGTCTTGGCGTTAAAAAGAAGACAATCATCGACTGGGAGTCAGAAAAATCAGAACCCAGAGCATCCCGGCTGGCCAATCTGGCCGGTGTCCTGGGCGTACCTCTGCTGTGGCTGATTGCAGGTGGCGAACAGCCACCGGAAATCGGAAGTTTCGATATTGATCGCTCCCGGTTTCTGAACGATCAGCTTACCCAGGCTGAACATAGACTTGAAGAATTAACTGTAATCCTGGCGTCGATTCGAACAGAGATTGAGAGAGGTGATTGAACGGTTTATCCGGTCGTAAATAGCTGCAAAGCGTCTGGCCGGTGGTGAACCACTGTCCACCGTGTTGATGGGTAGCCAGTCTTTCACCCGGCATCATTAATTGGCCCACTGTATGGAATCGTCGTGAACTGCTCGAAGTCATCGCATTAACTACTCTCACCTCACCAATAAACCAGTTGTCACCAAAACCTCGGTCTCCAGCGTTTTATGCACCGGGCATCGATCAGCGATTTCCAGCAACCGCTTGATTTGTTGATCGTCCAGTGTTCCCTGCAAATCTATCAGGCGATTGATTTTATCTAACCTGCCTTTATCATCACCCTGAAGATCACAATCACAATCGTCTGCATGAATTTTGGCATGGCTCAAATGCACATCAACTGAGTGTAAATCCCATTTTTTTCTGCGCGCATACATTTGCAGAGTCATCGCCGTGCAGGCACCTAAACCAGCCAGCAGATAACCATACGGGCTTGGGCCTGCATCCGAGCCGCCTACAGAAACTGGCTCATCGGCGACAAGCTTGTGTTTGCCAACCTGCATAAAGGTGGTGTAGCCAGCCTGGCCATCAAGTCGAACCACGACTTCCTGATCAGTTTGCAGGTTTTCATGAACCGGAATGTCAATATAGCGGGATGCCCAGGCTGCTATTGTATTCCCAACATAAATAGCGTCCTCTGGGTTGGTCAATAAATGATCTGCACCATCCAGCGAAATAAAGCTTTTGGGATGTTTTGCAGCCTTGTAAATACTTGCTGCATTGTCTATACCCACGATGGTGTCCTGAGGAGCGTGCATAATCATTAATGGCCGCTTCAGGGATCCCACTGTCTGCAAAGGGTCCTGGGACCTGATATCATCAACGAATTGCTTGCCAATAACAAACGCACGCCCGCCGATGTTGACGCGTGCCTGGCCCGTTTGCTCAAACTGATCCTGCGCACCGTCAAACAGATGCTCAACATGCTCTGGTGCAAAGGGTGCACCTATGGTAACAACGGCATCTATGCTGGGTATTTTTACCGCCGCCGCCAGCACCGCGGCACCGCCCAGTGAATGACCGACTAACAGCGCGGGTGGATGATAATGTTCAGATAAAAAATCAGCTGCCTTGACCAAATCGGAGATATTGGATGTGAAAGATGTTTGTGAAAATTCACCTTCACTCTCACCCAGGCCGGTAAAATCAAACTTTAAAACTGCAAAACCATTTGCGACTAATGCAGCGCTGATATGGCGAATTGCATTTAAATTCTTGTTGCATGTAAAGCAGTGCGCGAAGATCACATAATTGTGTGCTGGAACGCCTGAAGGTGCTTGTAGAACACCCTTGAGTGACTCTCCTGAATCTGATAAAAATTTCACATTTGTTGATGTCATTTCGATAACCCAAGTTGGAAAGTCACACTATACATGTTCTGTAGACTTTATTAACAAGACTGTATTCATCAGCCAGTATTGAAACCAGACGGGACTGGATGAAGCCAGTTGATATAGTGCGGTACTGTATATCTGATGAGTCATTATGACTAAAACTGTGATAAGTGTATCCCGTTTATTAACCCGTCCTGAAGGATCATACCTGTGCAAAACTGGATCGGACAGATCACGGGCATCAGTAAATCTCGAGCACCGCAGCAGCTGATTTTATTGAGAATGATTCTCATAAGTGCTACTATTATCATCCGGAATTACGAGAAGATAGTATGCCTAATATTCCACAGAACCTTAAACAGGCTGGCCTTAAAACCACTCTGCCTCGAATTAAAATTCTGGAAATTTTGAAAAATAACGAAGTCAGGCATGTCAGCGCCGAGGACGTCTACAAACTGCTGCTCGAATCTGGCGATGAGATTGGTCTGGCCACAGTTTATCGCGTATTGACTGATTTCGAAAACTCCAACCTGGTGATACGTCATAATTTTGAAGGCGGCCGTTCAGTATTTGAACTCAATGATCAGCCCGAGCACGATCACATGGTATGTACAGAATGTGGTCATGTTTTTGAATTTCGTGATGAAAGAATGAATGAAAGACAAAAAAACCTGGCCACGAATGCCGGATTTTCGATTGCTGATCATTCACTGTACGTATACGGCACATGTGATGGTATAAAGGACAGAGGTGAGTGTGACATGCCTCCCAGGCGAGATCTTGATATCATCGTTAAGAAATAAAATCGCTTTTAGAATCGCCAATCGCATATAAGCGCGCAATGGTTACTACGAGTCAGATTCATCTGAGTGTGGAAGATCTTTCCTACAGTATCGGCAATGAGAAAATTCTGAATGATATCAATTTTAAACTCTATGCGGGCGAAGTCAGTTGTTTACTTGGCCCGAGCGGCTGCGGCAAGACCACGTTACTCAAACTCATTGCTGGCCTGCTCTGCCCTGATCAGGGCCAGATCTACCTGGGCGAACAAAATATTACCCGTGTAAATGGCAATCTGAGACTGAATAAGCACCCGGCGATGATGGTGTTTCAGGACCTTGGCCTGTTTCCGCACATGAAAGTGGCCGAAAACGTTGCTTATGGACTCAATCTCAAGTCCGGAAAGCGCAGGCAGAGAGTGGAAAATATTCTCGCCCAACTCGATTTGAAAGGCTATTCAGCACGTTACCCGCACGAACTCTCCGGTGGTCAACAGCAGCGAATTGCGCTTGCCAGAGCATTAGTTCTAGAGCCGCAGATTCTGTTACTTGATGAACCCTTTGCAAACCTGGATACTGCACTCCGACAGCCGCTCGCAGAAGAGATTTTACAACTGTTAAGAGAACGAGGAATCATTACACTTCTTGTCACCCATGACCGCGAAGATGCGCTTTCACTGGGCGATTATGTCGGGGTCATGGGAAATGGTGAAATTTTGCAATGGGATACACCTCAAAATCTGCTTTACCATCCCGCTTTACCAGAGGTTGCCCGTTTTACAGGGCATAATTCGATAATTAAGGGTAACCTTTTAAGTAACGGTAAAGTAGAGACTGTACTGGGCCTGATCCAGGCCCGAAATGATATTCAAACTACTGTCGGAAATACGCCAGTCGAGGTATTATTACGCTGCAGCGATGCTCAAATCACGCGATCAAACGCCAGGCACGCAGCAAAAGTGATCTACCGCAGCCTGGAAGCAGAACAGCTGATCTACGCATTAAAGCTGGAAAATGATGAACACATTTTTGCACTGGCCTCACAGCAGCTTAATTTACAGGTGGGTGATACAACCCATGTTGAGCTCGTTAATCCATCTGCGACTGTGTACAACCTTTGATTTTTCTTAAAGATTTATAACTTCCAACAAGGAGAACTTAAGTATGGCTGAAATTACGCTACATGGAAACGCCTGTCACACCAGCGGAGAATTACCCGCAGTTGGCAGCGATGCACCAGATTTCAATCTGACAAATAAAGAACTTACTGATGTCAGTCTGACAGATTTTGCAGGAAAAAAGAAAGTTCTATCCATTGTACCCAGTGTCGATACGCCGACCTGTGCAACTTCAACACGTAAATTTAATGAGCATGCATCCAGACTCGATAATGTATCGGTACTGGTTATTTCTGCGGATCTGCCTTTTGCCCAGGCTCGTTTTTGCGGCGCCGAGGGGCTGGAAAATGTGCATACCCTATCTACATTTCGAAGTAATTTCGCGGAAGATTATGGTATTAAAATCACCGATGGGCCACTCGCAGGCATCACCGGCAGGGCAGTTGTTGTGATCGATGAAAATAACAGAGTTGTTCATTCACAACTGGTCGGTGAAATTGGCAATGAACCTGATTATCAGGCTGCTCTGGACGCCCTTTAATTCATCACATTAATGAGTCGTGATCAACTCTGCCTGCTTTGGCACAAACCCAAGCATCATGAGGATGTTGAACAGACGGATCATCACGTCGCCTGGATAGAGTTATTCTATGACCTGGTCCATGTCGTTTGCGTATTTATACTGGGTAACTACTTAAGCCATCATTTGACTTTTGATGGCTTTCTTATTTTTGCAGGGCTGTTTACACTGGTTTGGGTTGCCTGGGCCGATACAGTCTATTATACCTCGCTTTATATCAGCAAGGACGCTGTGCACCGAATCATAATGGCATTACAAATCTGCACAGTGATGGTGTTTGCTGCCTCAATTCCGAGCCTGCCGGAGAGGGGCGCTTTTTATTTTGCCATGGGGTATGCAGTTAATCGAGGCTTGCTCGCTTTGATGTATTGGCGGGCGGTCGTGCACAACGAGGATGAGAAACAGACGCTGGCATATGAAATGTTCAGACTGTTTATCTTGACATCTTTACTCTTCTTCATATCTGCATTTATGCCAGCACCGATTAACTATCTAGTCTGGTTTGTTGCAATAGTGATTGTCCAGATAGGCTATCTGCTGCCCAAATACGGGACGATGCGTTTACCGCAATTTACACCCAGGATAGAGCACCTTTCAGAGCGTTTTGCACTGTTGATGTTAATTGTCATTGGCGAGGGATTTTTCAAGCTTGTCGTCACGCTTTCCGAGAAAGGCATCTATAGTGTGCCGTCGCCAATATTTTTTAACTATGTGCTTGGCGGCCTGGCATTGTGCGCAATGTGCTGGATTTACTTTGATTTTGTAGGAAATGGAAATATAAAGTCAACAAAAAAGCACATGTCTCGCTGGTGGTACAGTCATTTAATTATGATGATGGCTGCAGTGATGATGGGTGTTGCTCTGGCTGGCGAAGTCAAAGTTGGTTTTTTTGACCCTTTTCCTGAAAAGTATGCGTGGATAGGCTGTACT
>JAHEKD010000044.1 GCA_024638545.1 Gammaproteobacteria bacterium | reverse complement strand
AGCGAGAAATCCACCAGATTTGGATTAGAGGTGTCGACAAAATCCGCGCCTTCGAAACTGAACGGCGTGAAATTGGTTAACCCCCCGGCGGATTGAATCATACCGATAAATTCAATGGTGGAACTGCTTCCTCCAGCCATTGCTCTTAACTGCCAGATATCGGTGTTACAGTCTTTGGTAATAAAAATACCGACATCAATGGACGTATCATACGCCTGGGTTCCGCATTCATCGCCTGCCTGTGCAGCGGGTAACTGCGCCGCCGCGCCCGGCGTTAATTCCGTTAATGATCCATCCTGGGCAGCCAGGTATAATTTATCCACCTCAAAATTAATACCATCGATATTGTGCACATCAGTGGTGCCATCCGGCCATTCTATAGTCACTGTTGCTGTCGTATTTGTCCCCAGGCCAAAATGTATTCGACGATGATCGTGAGACCAGCGATGGTAGCGGCCATTTTGCTCACGAAACTGGGTAATGCCACCTGTGGTGACGGTGATTTTGGTACCAAAACCGTCACGGTTAGAGTTTATACCCTGTAAATCAAACTCGAGCCAGTGGTTATTATTACCGCCCAAATTACGGAAAATCTGATCTGTCCCACCTCCGGTTAATCCGTCTTTTTTGAATTGTGGAAAAAGTCGATTTCCATTTGTGACAAAGATATCCATAAAGCCATCAATGTCATAATCGGCAGTGGCAGCAATCTCACCTGTCCCAGCTCCATTTAAAATGCCTTTGCCCAACGGACCCTCGGCGCCATGAACAGACCCCAATGAAAAATTACCCGTACCGTCATTCCAATAAAAACGATTAGCTAAATTTTCAATGCTCGTACGGCAGACCATGTACAGGTCAATATCCATGTCGTTGTCAAAATCTTCCGCCACCACTGAACCGCACATGACTGCATCTATTCCCCTGGAACCGGAATCGACTAACTTTGTTCCGTTATTTAAGAGCACAATGGGGGCTATCGGCTGATCCACAGAAGTCAACCCGTCTATGCTTAAGTCAGTGAAATCAGTGCCATCAACTGCAAAATAGACAAACTCCGTACTGCCATTACCGCTTGACAGATAGATTGTCCATTCCCCGGCGATCTCATCATAACCCACATAGGCGCCCAGTTTATTTCGATTGGCGAGTACACCCCAATGATTTTGATTGGTGGGGCCGAGTGTAAAAGGTAAATCTGCAGGAAACGTTCCGGCGCTGCCAATAAAGATTCTATCGTATTGGTTGTAGTTAGGACTACCCGTGTTACTGTTTTTGGTACCGATATAGCGAGAATATATATCGATGGTGACAGATCCATTTGCTTTGAAAGTAAAACTATTTTCCTGAAAACTGCTGACTGATAACCAGGCTTCGATTCGGGTTGAATCTATGATCTCTGCACCATTTGGGCGTGTGCGACCGCGCACGGGAATAAGATCCTGCTTTGAGTCATTGTTAATATCCGCGATTACAGTATCCGAATAAGTGCCGATTGGATCAAATTTGCTGGGTACTTGTGTAAATGGTACCGTGCTGGTATCGAAAACTTTATCAGGAATACCTGCAAGATCCATACAGCCAAGAATCAAAGCACCATCATCAAATAACTGCGACGTAATAGCATAGGCGCTGCGGTAACACTGATCTTCAAATCCAGTCTCACTGCTGGTGTTTACGAAACCAAAGCCTTGTCGCCTGAATATTGGAGCACTACCGCCATTGCGTGCGACGGCCACATCCAGTAAGCCGTCATTATCATAATCAAATAAAACCGGTAATCGGCCACCCCCAACGGCCGCAATGCCATATGAAGCACCTTCTTCGGTAAACAGGCCCTGGCCATTGTTGATAAACAAATGATGTCTGGAACCAGTGGAACTACGAGTTGCAAACAGATCCTGATCACCATCATTATCGAAATCAGCCCAGGCACCGCCATGAATATCTGCCGCAGGTTCCGATGTCCAGATTTGATCAAGATCAGCCTGTAAAACCACATCATCAAATGTACCATCGCCTTTATTACGATAGAGGCTGGGACGCATGGCGTGATTGGAAACAAAAATATCAGGGTACAAATCGCCATTCATATCCCCCCAGGAGGCGCCCCAGGATTCACCCACATGAAAACTGCCGTCTGTGGGTGTTTTTTCTTCGAATAACACCTGGCTTTGGGAATTGACAGCAAATGTGGTTGTAACTATGGCGCTTAATACACGAATGCACGGGTATAGCATTTTCTTGACAATTTTATTTTTTCTCATGATTTATCAAATCTTTAAATTTCGCTAGTTAAACCAGTTTCTATCTAATCCAGTCTATGTTTCAAAATAGCGAGAGGGATATGACGACAACCCTTTTGACATCCAGTCAATCATAGTACTGCCTCACAACATCGCTAATATGAGGCAGAGTATACTAGTCTTACTTTAAGCAAAATTTGAATTTTCTCTTAACTTGTCAAAATTACAATCCTGACACACGGCTATACCCCATTCAAAGATCTCCAAAATCAACCAGTAGTACGTTTCAGTATTAAAGTCAGCTTATTGCGGACAAATTTGCAGATCATCAACACCTGCCTCAATCAAATCACCCGGCCCTGCGCCATCAGAAACGGCAACCCTGAGCCTCACGTTTGAACTCGCAGGAATAGTGGCCGTAGCCTGTGTCCAGGCTGCGTTTTGGGTTTGATCCCCATTACTGGCGATTTGAGTCCAGGAGCTGCCGCCGTTTAAGGAGTATTCGAGTCTGAAATAATCGCCGCTTGGATCATCTCCGGCATCACGCTGACCGTGGAAATACCAGATTGACAAATCAGACGCTGCACTCACCGAGTAATCAGGTGATTGCAGCGTACATTCTCCGGAATCCACATCGTCGGTGCCATCGGCTGTATTAAAGGCCGTATACAGGGCATTTCCGCTGCCCGTAGTGTGATCTCCGCCAACCTGAGTGATAACGCCACCGTTTTCAACAAAATTCGGTGTGCCGCTTACAAATGTACCCGTCGCGCAGGTGCTGGATGCCAGATTGGTCCAGCCGTTAAATCCACCGCTTTCAAAATCAACATCAATACAGGCGATGGGTGCGGGATTAACGGTGATGGTCACATCATCTGTGTCGGTTAATGCACTATCGTCTGCCGTCAACCTGAGAACATACACGCCATCAGTAGAGAAACTGGCCGTGGTATTCAGCACGTTGGCATCCCCAAATGTGACCATGCCGGGGCCACTCACGACGCTCCAGGTGGATGTGACCACGCCTGGCGGATTGGGCAGTCCATCATCCGATACCGAACCATCAAGCGTGGCTACCGCAGGCAGCTCGATGGTCTGATCCGTCCCCGCATTCGCCGTTGGTGCCAGATTAGGCAAGGCCTCTATTGTCCAGGTGAAACTTTCATTATCCGAAGCTGAACCGTCTGATGCCGTCACGGTGACATTCGAGACGCTGGCACTGCTGGCAGTACCGCTGATTTCACCGGTCTGAGAATCGATACTCAAACCGTCCGGAAGGCCAGTTGCTGAGTAGGTCAGGATATCGCCGTCTGCATCGGTTGCACTGATAAACAGGCTGACGTTTGCGCCAACCGTGTTGGTCTGGTTGCCGGGATTCACCACAACCGGTGGATTATTCCCGGCGGAACAGGCGCCCAGCGTCTTGATGTCAAACGGCGGTGTGACCGGTTGACGATTCGGGCCCACCAACACGTCCTGGCCTGAAGGTGTGTTGAGCGTCATGCAGGTACCGCCGGTGCCCACTTGAAAATCAAAACCGTCAAACCAGATGCTGCCCATGGTCAGATCAAATGCGATTACCTTCGGATCACTGGTGTCAAGCACATCGGAGGATTCAATGCTTACTGGTACCACATTGCTGAAGCTGTCAAATGTAGTCAGATCACCGACGTAGCTAAGCGGACTACCGCCGCCGGAATAAGCGCGGACGTGCCATTCATTATCATCACAATCCTGCCAGACGAAAATTTCACGGTCCACCGTGTTGTCTATCACCGGTTGACCGCAGGTGCCGCCATCATCATCATTGATGGTCACTAAACCGCTACCGTCAGAAATCAATGCGTTGACGGCGTTGCTCAACTGAACTGTAAAGTTTTCAGTGCCCTCTATCGACATGTCATCCAAAATGGGAACATTGATCGATTTGCTGGTTTCACCGGGATTAAACGTAACAGTTCCGGTACCACCGGTGTAGTCCAGGCCCGCCGTTGCGCTGCCGTCTTGAGTCTGAAAATCCACCGTGACAATGGATGCACTTGAGGCTGACAGATTCACGGGCACACTGGCCGTCGTGTTCGCTTCCAAGACGGTTACATCGCCGATGCCTATTGCGGATTGACATGCGCCCAGTGTTTCAATGTTAAACGGTGAGGCAACAGGCGTTCGATTTTCACCAACCAGCACATTCTTACCCGCAGGCAGGTTAAGTGTTAAACAGGTATCGCCTGGGGCAACCGAGAAGTTAAATCCATCACGCCAGGTGTTACCCATGCTCATATTGAAGACGATCAGTTGTGGATCACTGCTGTCCAGCGTATCGGAAGATTCGATGCTTACCGGTGTAACGATGCTGAATGTCTGGTCAGTGGCAATATTACCGTCATAGGTAATCACGGAGCCACCTCCAGCTGCAGCAATCACATGCCAGTCATCGTTATTACCTGCACAGTCTTTCCAGATAAAAATCTCTCGATCAACAGCAGTATCAATATCCGGTTCGCCACAATTCGATGGCGCAAGGTCATTGTCCTCAATTGTGACCGTGATTGATGAAGTGGCCAATGCGGCACCGACGGCATTGCTGAAATCGACGCTGAATGTTTCATCGCCTTCAATATCCATGTCATTGATGATCGGAATATTAAATGATTTGACCGTATCACCCGGATTAAACGTCAGTGTGCCGGACCCGCCGGTATAATCTGGCCCGGCGGTTGCGCTGCCGTTAACGGTCTGATAATCAACCGTAATGGTTTGACTGGAAGAGCCGAGCAGCGTGACGTCAACCTGTGCCATACCTGCAGCTTCTGAAACAGTCACATCGCTTGACGTCAGGCTTAAACATGTCTCCAGCGTTTCAAGGTTAACCGGCAGCTGAGGAAGATGATAGCCATCGCCGACGAAAACCTGGGCATTGCCCGGTAAATCAACGTTAAAGCAAGTACTTACATCTGGTGTCAAGCTAAAATCAAATCCATCTTCGCCGGTTAATGACATTGTTAATGAAAACACAACTTCGCTAGCTGTTGGTTGATTTACGAAATCGCTTCCCTCAAGGCTGATACGATTAACAATATTAATCGGCTGGTCGGACGCAATTGTGCCCGAATAGTTAATATTACTCAGGCTGTTACCGGAAACGGCTCGTAAGTGCCACAACCCTGAACCGCAATCCTTGTATAGATGAATGGCCCTGGATGATGATGACTCAACGATTTGAGAACCACACTCGTCACCCGCTTGCGGTGCCGGAAAATCCACCATCGGACCGGCCGATGCGGGGACGATGCTGCCACCCTGGTTGACCTTATAGAGGCTGTCCGCCGCAACATTGTTGTAGGTGTCACTCGATCCGTCCGGCCACTCCACCGTGATGTTCACGCTGGTGTTGTTTGGACCCAAACCGAAATGAATTCGTGTATGGTTCTGCGAATCACGATGATAACCGCCATTTTGTTCTCTAAGCTGGGTCACGCCACCTGCTGTCGCCGTCACTTTGGCACCGACACCGTCGCGGTTTGAATTAGTACCCACCAAATCCAGTTCAATCCAGTAATTACCATTACCGCCTTTATTACGAATCAATACATCCGAACCACCTGTGTCTGGAGGCATTAACAGGTTTCCGTTAGTGACAAACAGGTCAAGAAAGCCATCCGTATCGTAGTCGGCAATTACAACTGATTCTGCGACGCCCACATAACTGTCCAGACCCGCCCCAACCGGGCCTTCTCCACCATGGTTGGCACCCTTGGTAAAGGTGCCGTCGCCATCGTTCCAGTAAATGATGTTTTCCAGGTTCTCAACACCCTGCCGGCAGGCCAGATACAGATCAATATCCATATCATTGTCCAGGTCGCCCGCAGCGATTGAGCCGCAAGAAAGTGCCTCAGTGAAACCCAGGCCGAACAGCGTGCTTAGCGTGCCGTTGTTATTGTTATGCATTCGCGGTGTTGAGGCTATATCACGGTTATCCAGGTTAAACATGACCGGCTCGGAAATATTGGTTCCTTCAAGCACAAAATAGCCGTCTTCATGCCCGGATCGCGTTCGCAATAATGCAGTCCACTCCCGAGCGAACGGATCATAGCCGATAAAAAATCCTTTTGTTGAGGAGTTTGATATCCCCTGGTTGGCAGTATTGTTAGGGTCAAGAACAGCCGGAAAAGAGCCCGGGTTGTAACCTGAGGAACCAATATATACATTATCCGGCTGATTTGCAGTCGTAATTCTTGAGATGCCGGAGTAGGCGATCGTGACATTTCCGGTTGAGGTAAATGTAAACCCTTTATCCGTAAATGACTGACCGGATTTTTTATCGACTATGATCCAGCTTTCAATCTTGTCATTATTGCTGCCGATTAGACTCGCACCGGATGGGCGAACCGCATGTTTAAGCGCAAACCAGTCCACATCCAGATCGTTATCGAAGTCGGCAAAAACAGTGTCGCTGACATTACTGATATTGGGCGAGTTAATCGATGTGACATTACTAAAAGGTATGGATGACATGTCATAAAATCGTTCCGGCTGTGTGCCTGGACGACCACAGGAGAGATCCAGGCCGCCGCTGGGCGTGTAAAAATTGCCAAACTGAACATAGTTGTTACTCCTGCACTGGTTTTCCATACCCACGCTCGATTCCTGCCTGGAGAAACTGTTGCCGGAATCTCGCCTGAATACATAGGTATAGCCGGCACGAGAACAAAAAATGTCTAAATCGCCATCGTTATCGTAATCAAAAAACGCGCCTAAACGTCCGCCATTGCAAGAATTTAAACCCCAGGATGAACCCTGCTCGTCTCCAGTGCCATTGTTGGTGATAAACAGCTGGCCGCGGCCGCCGCTTGAACTTCGCAGCGAAAGTATATCCTGATCACCGTCGTTATCGACATCAGCAAATGTCGAGGAATGTGTGTCCTGACTGGTGTCGCTGATAAAAATGTTGTCAATATCGTATGTCAACATGACGTCAGTAAAGCCGCCCTGACAGTCATTGCGCCACAAGCTGTTTCTATGACTGTGATTGTTGACGAGTAAATCGGGACAATTATCACCATTAAAATCGCCCCATGTCGCTCCCCAGGATTCACCGCGGTGAAAGGGTCCTGCGGTATCGGTGACATCTTCGAACAGTACCTGAGCCGAAGCGGTTGAGCAGGCCACAATGGCCAGCACGATCAAACTTATATGTATAGATGTTTTCAATTATTTATTCCCCGTAATATATACAGCAATATTTTGTATGCATATCCTGTATTGATTCCCTCCAACAGGATATTGAGCACTTATTATTGATTGGATATTATATCGATAGTATCAGTAGGCGTTTTTGTTAAAGAAGCCTTTAAACACCGTCAATACAACAATGTACAAATCAAATGTGAAGCTCCAGTTTCTAATATATTCAAGATCAAAATTTACCCGCTGCTCCATTTTTTCCACGGTATCGGTTTCACCACGTAGACCGTTAATCTGCGCCCAGCCCGTAATACCCGGCTTGACAATGTGTCTGCGCATGTATTCCGAAATGTCATTACGATAGAGCTCGTTATGCGCTATTGCATGCGGGCGGGGCCCGACTACAGACATCTTGCCCTGCAGAACATTGAAAAATTGCGGCAACTCATCCAGGGACCAGGCGCGCAAATAGCGTCCAATTGCCGTAATCCGGATATCGTTTTTCTTCGCCTGAATGATATTGTCGCCATTCTCACAGCAGGTCATGGTTCTGAATTTCCACACTTCTATATCTTTGCCGTCTAACCCGTAGCGTCGCTGCTTAAACAAAACCGGTCCCTTTGAAGTCAGTTTTATGAGTAATGCGATAAGCAGCATCAGCGGCGAGATTAAAATCAGCACCAGCGCTGAAAAAAGTTTATCAAAGATATTTTTAATCAAGCTGTCGGTACCCACAATCGGTGAGGCCGACAAGTTAACAACGGGTATCCCGGCGATCATATCCAGGGACTGGCTCATCAGGTCGAAGTCGGACAGATCAGGTACATAATGTATGTGCGCCGGTGAATTCTCGAGCGCTTTAATAATCTGGTTGCCGCGAGCGAGCGAGTGTGATGGCAGCGCAATCCAGACTTGCTCGATGTTCCCTAACGGGAGATCCAGACCGGGGTGCTCACGGCGTTCAAAGGCGGATTTTAATTCTTGCAGTCCGCCAAAAACAGGCAGACCATTTTTAGTCGTATTATGTTTGGATTCATCGTCATCAAAAAATCCAATCACTTTGACGCCGGCCCACTCGGCCTGGTTCAACCATTGGGTGAGCTTGCCACCAAATTCACCCGCACCGTAGATTACCGCATTGGAGGTGAACAAACCGGATGTGTAGAGTTTATGAAATACAACCTTGATGGTCACTCTGGCCAGCGTCATGAAAATGAATGCCAGCCCGAAGGTTGAAAAAATCCAGGCTCTGGATACCAGCGCACCTGATTTTGTCGCATAGGCGATTAATGACAAGGTTAATATTACAATAAACCATGAGAGTGCCAGAGTGCGAATCTCGAGCCAGATCGATCGTCTACGCCAGTGGCGATATAATCCAGCCTGGGTGAATATGACCATCATCAGTAAAATGATGAGCAATACCGCAAAGCCATCAGCCGTGGAAAAGTTCAGCGTGCCCTGTTTGATAAAAAAAGCAGCAGTTGCGCTAAATAATACTATGATGACGTCAATCAGATTTTTAATCTGACTGATCAACAGACTGTGCTTTTCAAAAAAGCCTAGTGTTCGATATGTAAGGCCGTTTTTTTTACTAAAATAATTATTCGCATGGCTGGTCTGTTCTTTTGACGAACTCGCCCTCACATCCTGCGCCAACGCACGAATATGTCGTTCATTTTCCCTCACGATATTTTCCCCTTACCTAATACCCATAATAAATTACCTACTCAATTGAAACCCCACTCGGCTCCAATACCGTATACCAAAACAAACTAATAAATTTTTTTTGGCGTGCGCTTCCCGTTTATTCTATAGCACACTGATAAACTACCACTGAAATGCTGATCAAGTCAACTTTATATTAGCTAATATAACCTATGTTAACAATCTGGAACTCTAGACGAAAAATTATGGGTGATTAGTTGTCAAAATCATACAATTTGATTTCTGCAGGTAAGATCATTAACCTGCCTGATTAATGGGTACTCAAGACCGTTCCGATAGTTGAAATATTAAGATATTTGAGGCGATCACACACCTCTTTCAACTCTTTAACCCGGGTGCGGTTCTTTCTAGCCAGAATCAGTGCTGCCCCGGAGACTGAAGCGATTAATTCTGCATCGCTGTAATGTCGCAATGAGGGCGTATCAATCAGCACGATGTCAAAGGTTTCGGCCGCTTTTTCCAGCAAAACCGAAAAAAATGGCTGTGATAACAGTTCCTGTGGGTTCGGTGACAGTGGACCTGAAGGGATGACATTCAAATTGGGGAATCCCTCGATTGCAAACGATACTTCGCCTTTTGTCTGTCCCGACAATAATCCGGAGAGGCCGCATGAATTATCAATGGCGAATGCATTTTGCAGAGTTGGGTTACGAAGGTCAGCATCAATAAGCAAAACCTTTTTATTGGCCTGAGACAAAGTTATCGCCAAATTGGCTAAAAATTGACTCCTGCCGTCACCACGGCTGGTGCTTAGGATGCTCAAGGGTTTTGAATTTGCCTGAAACCAGTCTAATAACAACACCCTGATTTTTCGATAATTCTCAGATTCCTGGCTGAAAGGC
>JAHEKD010000541.1 GCA_024638545.1 Gammaproteobacteria bacterium | reverse complement strand
AACGATGCCTGCGGGCCCTTGTGCCGGCACATATGCTGATAACATAATGCCGGCCTTTGGTCGTAAAACCGATACAGGACGCATCCTTTAACCGTCTCGCTACGAAGTCCGGTGAGAAATGTGGGCTAGTGTTTGACTCTGTCCTGTGCTTTGTGATTTTCCTACTTGCAATCGTTTATTTGATATTGATGGCAAAAAAATGCGCAGCCCGAAGGCTGCGCAAAACCACCAAAGGAGGATGGAGGAGATTATCAAGTGACATTAGTCACTGTAATTCTGATCATACGCGAATTATCTCTAACGACTGTTAACAACGGTTACACTGACCTTAAAATTATTTAAGATGAGGAAATGGATTGTAACCAATACTGATCTCAAACGGCAGACGTTGTAGCGCATTCACATACGCCAGCCTTTGGCGGCCGTCCAGTGAAATATTCTGATACATGCGGATTAACGCCTGCTTGCCCTTGACAATAACTCGCACGATAGTCATGCTCAGCTTTTCCATCCAATTCTTTCAGGATTAATAACATGAACCTGCATCACCTGCTTGCACGGCGCGCTGAGCAAGATCGTCCTATTGGCATCGGGCTGATTGGTGCGGGCAAGTTCAGCACCATGTTTTTAACCCAGGCCCGGTCCACAAAGGGAATGCATATTGTCGGTATTGCTGATCTTAATGTTGAGAATGCAGAAGCGTCCTGCCTGAGAGCAGGATGGTCGATGGAGCAAATAAACGCCGCCGATATGGATGATGCGATAACAAGGAGCACGACATGTATCAATGATGATGCATTTACATTGATCAGCCACCCGGGAGTTGAAATCGTTATCGATGCCACTGGCCACCCGCCCAGCGGCATTGCACACTGCTTGGCGTCAATTGAAAACGGCAAACATATTGTCATGGTAAACGTTGAGGCCGATGCCCTGGCGGGACCGCTTCTGGCGCACAAAGCGCGATCGGCTGGTGTTGTTTATTCGCTTGCCTGGGGTGATCAACCCGCGCTTATATGCGAGCATGTTGACTGGGCCAGAACGTGTGGATTCAAGGTTGTCTGCGCCGGCAAGGGCACCCGTTATCTGCCGGAGTACCACGCGCTGAATCCAGATACCGTGTGGAACATTCTAAAGCAATATCTCAATGTTGATGAAAGCAGCGACATCAACCCCAAAATGTTCAACTCGTTTCTTGACGGCACGAAATCAGGAATCGAGATGAGTGCGGTTTGCAATGCAACCGGCCTTCTCCCCCAGGATGACGGGCTTGCTTTTCCACCCGCGAGTCAGTTTGAAATTGCAGAGGTTTGCAAACCCGCTAAAGATGGTGGAACCCTTTCACGAACCGGAACCACCGAGGTAGTTTCATCACTTTATCGTAATGGCTCGGACGTACCACACCATCTGGCAATGGGCACATATGTGGTGATCGAAGGTGAAAACGAATATGTCCGTCAATGCTTCAGCCAATATCATATGTTGCCTGATGCAACTTCACGCTACGCAGCACTTTACCGGCCCACACACATGATTGGGCTTGAACTTGGTGTTTCAATTGCCAGCGCGGTTTGCCGAAATGAGCCTACAGGGCAACCGACGTGTTTTAATTCTGATGTGGTCGCCACCGCCAAGCGCAATCTCAGGGCCGGCGAGGTGCTGGATGGGGAAGGTGGTTATATGGTTTGGGGTAAGCAGTTACCCGCTGAAAAATCCCTTGCCGGAAATTTCCTCCCCCTCGGTCTGGCGGCGGATGTGAAGCTTGTTAACGATGTGGCGGCAGGCACCCAGCTTACATGGAGTGATGTTAAAATTGACAACACCTGTCTGGCAGTAAACACACGGCGGAAAATGGAAGCGATGTTCAGCAAAAATTATATTTAGTATCAGCTCATTGCCAGCTTATGCGCATAGTTTATCACCCAAAACTACTTACAGAAATACAAGGCTCATTTAAGTGCATCATCGGGTACAGATATGATCAGTTGATCCCTTTGTTGCGAAATATCAAAATGCCTTAGAAAAGACATCCCCAGCAAGACCTCATCAAATGTCATTCCGGTGGAGATGCTTGCGGGCACATTTCTGACTTCAATGGCGCCTAATCTGATTGAGTTAATAGTGGTGTAATATGACCTGCTGATGCCGTTTGCGGTTACCGAATCAAACGGACCGGCTTTCACCAGCTTCAAATATCCGGCAATGTGCTCCGGAACGGCGACATAGGTTGCGCCAGTATCGACAAGAAACTCAACCGATTTGTTATTAATCTGACCGGTTGCAACATAGTGACCCTGCCGGTTCTGTTTAAGAACAATTTCTGCGTTGCCGTTAGTATTAAATTCAATCTGCAGCTGTTGATTTGGATTATTCTTGTCTTTGATTACCTTTGTGAAAACAAACGTACATATTCCGATTAAAACCAGCCACAGAAAAATTACCGTGTAGAGGTTAAATGCCGGCGGGGTGTCTTTATTCGTCATCTGCTGGATGGTTTGCACTACTAATTTAAGATCACCCCTATTGAGCATGTCCGGGGTAAATCATGGATCTT
>JAHEKD010000540.1 GCA_024638545.1 Gammaproteobacteria bacterium | reverse complement strand
GGAGGACCAATTGAAACGAGTTTTAAGCAGAGTTTACTGCAGGTGCTGAAAACCATCGATGCGAATTACCAGGACTGGATGATCGCGATTCACTATGAAGTAGAAAAGAAAATCGCCAAATAACTGTGATTTAATCTGGGCGCGGATGATAGAAAAAGTAAGCCCACGACAACTATTTCATTTCTTAAGACACGATTTAAAACTGTTCGGATCCCAAAGGATATCAGCGTTGGAGAGTGGGGTAATTCGAAGATAGCCGGGCTCTCAAAGCCATTTTCTGCGTCTGAATATCCACAGCATCACCCCTACTAGCACAATCATGAACAGCCACAACAGCGGATAGCCAAAATACCAGTGAAGTTCCGGCATGGCCCAAGGACTCTGCGGATGGCTGAAGTTCATGCCGTAGACGCCAACCAGGAAAGTAAGCGGTATGAAAATGGTGGCAATGATGGTGAGCACTCGCATGATGTCATTCATGCGATAGCTGATATTGGAGAGATAGATGTCGAGAATGCCGGCCACCATCTCGCGACAAGTCTCGATCAGATCCATAATCTGTACCGTGTGGTCGTAGCAGTCGCGCAGGTAGATCTTGGTCTCTTGCGCGATCCAATTGTCCTCATCGCGCACTAGAGCGTTGATGACCTCGCGCTGGGGCCACAGCATTCGCCGCAACAGCAACAGCTCCCGCTTAATGCTGTGGATTTCCTGCAGGGTGTCTGGTCTAGGATGCGCCAACGCTTCCCCTTCCAATGCCTCAATGCGTTCGCCGACACCCTCCAACACGGGAAAGCATTGGTCTATGATGATATCCAGCGCAGCGTATAACAGATAATCCACGTTTCGCGACCGCGTGCGGCCAATAGCACGGTGCAGACGTTGACGAAGCGGTTTGAAGGGGTCCGAGCGGGCATCGTTGAAAGTAATGAGGAAATCTTTTCCCAGGAACAGGCTGGCCTGGCTGACGCCGATCTCATCGTCCGTGAGTTCGGGCAGGCTCATAATGATGAAAAGGTGATCGCTATGCATTTCCATTTTGGGTCGCTGCCCGGTACTGACCACATCTTCCATGGCTAAGGAGTGGAGACCGAACATCTCACCAAGCTGAGTCAAGGTACCGGCGGAGACGGTGCCCTGAATGTCTACCCAGGTCCGTGTGTCCCGGGACAGGGATGCACGGCAGTCTGCGGCACTGGCGCTATCGTTCTCGACATAGCTGTCTGCGGTGTAGTCGATCAACCGTATGGTAAATTCATCCTCACTGATATCGTCCGCCACCGATAGCGATCCGGGCAGCGTCCCCGGAGGATGATAACGCTTGGTAAATATCCGCATGGTGCGGTGATTATAAATGACTACAGTTGATAGCGCCGCTTTACTCGCGTCACATTTCCGGCGATGCGAACTTGAATACCGTGTTTATGCGCCGTGCTGTCGAGCAAGGATGTGGCCCAACATGATGATCTATCGATGATTGCCGAAGCTCTTGGATAAGAGCTGCCAAATGGGCTTTAAGGCCAGTCTGTAACTGGTGTTTACTTATTGTGGATGCCGAATTATTCAACAATCCGAATTAGTGGAAAATTTTTGTTTTTGCCGACTTGTAAATAAACCCCAGTCGGTTCTTGCGCCGACTAGGGCTTATTATAAATGATTAAGCTTATCGGCTGAATTCGTACTTGACCCCCAGCGAAAGGATATCGATGCTCAGGTTGTTGGTGTCGGTATCGAGTTTCGAGAATTCACCAAATATATTCCAGTCTCCAAAGTCGTACTCAATGCCGAGTCCCCCGAAGAGCTCTGTGGATGACCTGTCGAAACCGGTGAGGTCGGTGTTGGAATCAAAGAAAAACCCGCCCAGCTTGCCGTACAGATCCCAGTTTTCCGCAACCGAGAAGTTTAGAACGCCAACCAAGTAAAAACCCTCGGCGTCAAGATTAAGGTTAAGCCCCTGCTCGTTGCCGCGGGTGTTGTAATTACCGAGATCCAGATACCCGCCCTCGACGCCGAGCAGGTCGGTGAACATATAGCCAGCCTTGAGCCCCAGCGCAGTGTCACTGTCTTCGAAGTCCACATCGTCGACGTTGTCCTGATCGGCACTCAATCGGTTGGCGGATGCGCCCAGGTAAAAGCCGGTGTCATCATCGGCAAAAGCCGCTGGTGTAAGCGCTAGACTTAAAACAGCTACGGTAAAAATCTGGTATCGATTCACGGTTCCTTATCTCTTTAGGGGTGAATCATCGGAAATAGCGTGCTTGCTGTATTGTCAGCATGCGGTCAACTTTTTGTGTATTTGTCGAGGGTGACACGCAGCGGACTTACATTCTGTGGGCCTTCTTTACGCTGAAACAACAGCTCTTCCGTGGTTTCAAAATCACCATACAATTCCTGGTTCACCTTTTTAGCTCGAGTAATAGCAGCGCCTTGCAGCAACGCCCCGGCAAACAAACCCTGGCTGCGTGAATAGGTCACGATCGGACTCTGCAGAAAAACGTCTAAATCAACACCGGCTTCACGGCCCACTGGTCCGGCAGCAATTCCAGCCTCGGCAC
>JAHEKD010000539.1 GCA_024638545.1 Gammaproteobacteria bacterium | reverse complement strand
ATTGATAACGACTGGCTCCAGAAATGCACTCAGCATTTGCAAAATCTGCGCATCGAGGATCAGTTTTTCAAATGAACAGACCAGGCCACCTTCAAGCCACCCCCCTGCATGCATCATGACATTGACATGCCCGAGGACGTTGCTCCAGCAGGACATATCACTTTCATATGTGGCCTGCAGATCTACGGCTGCTGATGCGGTAGTATTACTTGAACGTACAGGGATATTGTAGCGCCGGGCAAGTTGAGCTGAAATTAAGGCTGACTGCGCGTATTCGGGTGTGCCGAAAGCGGGTGAGCCGCTACGCATATCAACGTTAGAGGTAAAATGGCCATAGAATACCGGGCACCCCCTGTTTGCGGCCTGTGCGATAACAATGCAGGCTAACACTTCTGCATTTTGCTGGGTAATCGCACCTGCCAGAGTCACCGGCGCCATTGCTCCAGCCAGTGTAAAAGGCGTTGCGTGTACAGGTTGACCGGCGATTGCCATTTCTATCAGGCCATCACACATGGAGCTATCAACCAGCAGCGGTGAATTGGTGTTAATACCGGCAATAAAAGCAGGCTTTTTTGCCAGGCCGGCATCGTCGACACCCATGGAAATCTTTGCCATCTCAATACAGTCCCGGGCCCGACTAGCACTGTTTAACCAGCAAGGATGCCAGGCTTTGTCAGTTAAAGTTAGCTGCGCATACATCATATCAAGGTGACGCGATTCAGGTGGCAGGTCAAGTGGCTCTAGACCTGCACCGCCTTCATGATGATAAATATTAAGACTGTGAGCAAGTTTGACAAAGCTCCTGACATCCTCGTAGGTGCCTGCACGCCGCCCGCGATCTAGATCCGAAACAAAAGAAGGTCCGCAGACTGTCGCAAACGTCAGGTTATGGTGACCCACCTCCAGAGTTTTTGCCGGGTCACGGGCGTGAATGGTGAAACTTGACGGTAAACCGACCAGCATCTCTTCAACCAGGTGGCTGTCAAACTTAACCCGTTGGCTGACGCTGTCAACTTCAGCACCGACTTGACGCAGTAATCGAAGCGCACGCTCATCGTCGACCTGTACGCCTATATCACGCAGTATTTCCAGCGAACTTTGATGAATGAATTCAATTTCGTCTTCGCTGATAATATTGAATGGCGCAAATGGATTTTTAACTGCCCTGAAAGGCGGCTGTTTGACCGGTGATGCTTTAGCACCGCTATACCGGTTTCGTTTTTTGCGTGATGGTCTTGGTGTCTTCATGATGAGTAACCAGTCGATAAATAGTGTCTAATGATTTGACTATTTATCAGCATGCTCCTGCCCTGCTCTTCTGATACAGCGCCGGAAAAATAATAAGAATTGAAGTCAACTCATGCACGCATTTTTATTCCTCGAGGATCATAAACGGGTTTCAGCTGCAATCTTGCTGATTTCATTTTACCTAAAATCTCAATCTGGTATTCATCATTCTCATCAACTGCATCTGGCTGCATATAAGCAAGTGCAATATGCTGCTGAGACCAGGCACCATAACCACCGGAGGATACGTAACCAACCCTTTGTTTATCTTTAAAAATAGACTCATCACCCCAAATGGCGAGATCACCGACATCAACGGTTAATGTGACAAGTCGCTCGGTTAGAATACTTTCCGATTGTTTCATCGCTGCCTTTTTTCCGATAAATGAATTTTTATCCAGCGCAACAAATTGCTCAATACCGGCATTAAAAGCGGTGTAATCCGGGGAAAGTTCAGTCCCCCAGGCTGGAAAACTCTTTTCCAGCCGAGTCATCATTAATGCCCGGGTACCCACAAGATGCAAGCCTGCTGACTGTCCTGCCTGCAATAGTGCATCAAACAATTTATTTTGCTCATGCGGCGCACAATACAGCTCAAAACCACATTCGCCGGTGAAAGAAACGCGTATTGCAATAACATTTTCCACTCCGCCAGCCGTTATCTTTTGTGCATGCAAAAACGGCATGCAGGCTGTGGATATATCAGCGTCAGCAATCTTTGTGATGATTGCCTGGGAAGCGGGTCCGGCAATGTGTAAACCGGCCAGTTGATCGCTTTGATTGATGATTCTGACATCACCGTACGGCAGCGTTACATTAAAGTGACGCATAAATGCAAGCTGCATAATGTCTGCACCCAAGACAAAATAGTGATCATCTGCCAATCTTGTGATTGAGAAATCACCTATCAGTCTGCCTTTTTTATTGAGCATGGGTGATAACGTGACTTTGCCATTTTGATCCGGCATTCGATTAGCGAGCACATAATTTAACCACTGATGTGCATCATTGCCTTTAACATCAAATTTCGCCATGGCAGAATATTCAAACAAGCCTGCCTCATTTCGAACCTTGAGGCATTCATCTGCTACATTACGCCACCAGTTAGGTTGCTTGAATGTCAGTGCATCTTTTGCTGCCTGGTCTGGCCCGGCAAACCACAACGGGTGCTCCAGCCCAAAACTCATGCCAAACACCGCTCCGGCAGATTTCAGCTTGTCATACACAGGCGGCTTTTTAAGTGGGCGACCCGCACTGAATTCCTGGTAG
>JAHEKD010000043.1 GCA_024638545.1 Gammaproteobacteria bacterium | reverse complement strand
AGCCAGTCACCATTAGAAATCCAGACGGTGAGTACACAAGCCTGTATTTGAACACGCCGAAGACCGTGTACACATTAAGGCCCGGAGAGCGCCTGCCCGTCTATGCGAACGCCGTGATGACGACATCACCTGCGGTGGCGCAGCGGCATGGTGAGATAGTCAATCACTCTATCGCAGTTGTCTGAAACCGCTTGCTGTCATAAGCCTTCACCTGGAATGCGTATTTTTAATTATATGTAAGTATGAATTTTTGCTATGGTATGCAGTGACTTAACCTGCGATTATGCCATGACAGAAAATCAGGATATTCTGTTTGCTAAATTAAACCTTGAAACAGCCGTGATCTCCTGGCGTGAATTGCAGCGTTTTTTTGCCCAGGGTAAAGTGCTGTACGTCAATTCAGATGAGGATTTGGTCGCCATCGCCCGCAAAATCGCGACAGACCAGACCGATGAGGTAAACAGACTAATTAAGGGATCGATAATCAATACGGTGTCCGATGAACAGGCAAAAGTGATGATAGAGCAGGAATCAAGGGTCTGGGCCGTGGTCGTGGCGCCATGGGTACTGATTCAGCAGGCTAGTGACTAATCACCCGCTTGATGACTGCAAGGCCATGTTCAATGACGGCATTTCGCCAGCTCGGATCTGCAGGACAAAAACACTCAAGGAACTCCGCTTTGATAATTTTTTGATGGCTGGCAGCCTTACCAGTATGATGGTGTGCTGCATTTTCAATTCGCATTGCTCTTAATAGCCTGAAGTTTGAATAGGTTCCGAACTCCAATCCCAGATGATGATAGTTTTCGCCGATTTTATGAACGAAATAGTCACTAATGGTACCGCTAATCGAAGCGGTGATACCACCGGGTTCGCCTATATATTCAATTTTCGCTGGGTTAAATAACGGTCGGTAGCCGGCAGATTTTGTGAGTTGATGATTGCTGGGTATGAGCAGTTTGTAATCCGCCTATCGGCCAAGTCCCGAATGGCTATCAACATGATAAATCTTTTTTTCCTTGTCCGAAATATCCTGCAGGACTCCCTGTACAATTTTGGTTGACATGGCTGCTGATACCCCACCGAAAAATAAGCCATCCGGAAAATCATACTGTCCGCCTGTAATCGATTGTCTTAATGTTGTAATCCCATATCGAAAGATATAAAGACAGGCAACGCCAGCTGGATAGCTGATCCCGCAAATCCCTCGACACCGTGCAAGCCGCTCGATACTATGACCGTGCGCTTTGATTGCGGGTCACCAAGCATTGAAACATCAATAGTCAGATCCTCACCTGCAGATGAAACAGGATATGCGTTTACATCAGCTATGAGCGCTCGGCTTAATTCACGAAAGCGTGTTCTGGCTGAATAATAATCAGGAGAAAAGGCATTATTAAAATCCATGATCGAACATGAAGATTGGTTTTACCTTAATCCTCCGGATCTTTGTCCTCATCAAGATTCAGGACTTCGGGCACAGACTTGACATGCGACAATTTTTTACGAAAGTATGGTAATGCCAAGATTGGTCCGGAAATAAAATAGAGTAGACAAAGGATAAACAGAACGTTCGGGGGATCAGAAGAAATCAAAACGAAAACAAATACCAGCACAATCAGGCCCACAAACGGCATACGGCCCTTTAAATTAATGTCCTTAAAGCTGTAATATGGAATATTACTAACCATCGCAAAACTGGCGATTACGGTGACAAAAAGAGTCATATACGGCCAGTCGGAACCTTTATGTTCATAACTAAAAACCATCCACACAAAAGCAGCGACAAATGTAGCGGCAGCCGGACAGGGAATCCCCTGAAAAAAACGCTTATCGGTAACTACCATTGAGTTAAATCTGGCCAGTCGTAATGCCGTGCACGCCACGAACAGGAATGAAACCAGCCAGCCAACTTTTCCCAGGGTCGATAGTGCCCATTCGTAACTTACCAGTGCCGGTGTCAGGCCGAAAGCAATCACATCGGATAGACTGTCAAATTCTTTGCCGAAATCGCTTACAGTATTGGTCATACGAGCAACACGCCCATCCAGGCTATCCATGATTGCGGCGATAAAAATAGCCGCCGCAGAAACATCAAAATGTCCTTGGGTTGCCTGTATGATTGCATAAAATCCGGCGAACAAACTGGCGGTAGTAAACAGATTTGGAAGTATATATATGCGCTTATTTCGCAGGTCCTTTTCAGGCTGGTCAGAATTTTGCATGGTACGGGGCATTTACGTCATTGCATTGAGTTGTCCGATTATATCATTGCCTGACATTACACTATCGCCGATACTGACAGTAGACCTTGCAGTTTCCGGTAAATAGACGTCCACCCTCGACCCGAACCGGATAAAACCGTAGCGCTGGCCACGATCTACTTTTTCACCTTCTACTACATGACACAGAATACGACGCGCCACCAATCCTGCTATCTGGATAAAAACAATATCCTGACCGTCGCTGGTCCTGATCCAGATCGCGTTGCGTTCATTTTCCTCAGAGGCTTTATCAAGTGCAGCGTTAAGGAACTTGCCACTGTTATACCAGATTTTCTGAATGATGCCGGCGTAGGGTGTAAAGTTTGAATGCACCGAAAACACGTTCATGAAGATGCTGATTTTGAGCGCATTTCGCTCCAGGTAAGGATCTTTAACGACACCCGTAAAAACAACCTTGCCATGGGCGGGACAAACTATCTCACCTTCACCGTCAGGAACAGTTCTGGGCGGATCTCGAAAAAACTGCAGCACAAAGACAGCCAGCAACCAAAAAGGTAACGCGACTGACGTCCCCGCAAACAGCTGCATGACGATAGCCAGCGCCAGACTCAAAATAATGTGCATACGCCCTTCAGCGGCAAAAAATGGAAATGACTGTTGCTTGTGCATTAGATGAATTCTCCTCCCTGGGTTATGCGGTGCTTAGGTGTAATGGGGACAGGGTTATTGGGGTCAAACCACGCTCTTTCTACAAAAAAGCGCGGTCTGTCCCTGATTCCTGATTAGAAACTGCGCTGTTCAATACAGGCTAATTAACCGACTGGTCGACAATTTTTCCTTTCGCGATCCAGGGCATCATTGCGCGTAGTTTGCTTCCCACTTCCTCAATTTGATGTTCACGTGAGCGCTTTCTGAATTTAATCAAGTTGCTGGAGTTATTGCCGTCTTCATCCATTTCATTCATAAATTCACGTGCAAATTCCCCTGACTGTATCTCCGCAAGTATTTTCTTCATTTCCGCTTTAGTCGTATCGGTTACGATTCTGGGACCACGGGTAAAATCACCGTACTCAGCGGTATTGGATATTGAGTAGCGCATATCAGCCATTCCTCCTTCATAAAGCAGATCAACGATCAGCTTCAATTCATGAAGGCATTCAAAATACGCCATTTCGGGTGCGTAGCCAGCTTCAACCAGGGTTTCAAATCCTGCCTGAACCAGTGCGGTCGTTCCCCCGCATAAAACAGCCTGCTCACCAAACAGATCCGTTTCGGTTTCTTCTTTAAATGTGGTTTCGATGATACCGGAGCGGCCACCGCCATTTGCTGATGCATACGACAAGGCGATTTCGCGCGCATTTCCTGTAGCATCCTGATTTATAGCTATCAAGCTGGGAACACCACCACCTTCAGTATAGGTTGATCGCACCAGATGCCCGGGGCCTTTCGGTGCAATCATAATGACATCCAGATCTGCCCGCGGTGTAATCAAATCAAAATGAATATTCAATCCATGTGCAAATGCCAGGGCAGCACCCTGTTTCAGATTAGGCTCGATCACTTCGGTATACAGTTTTGCCTGCTTTTCATCCGGTACAAGCACCATGACGACATCGGCCTGGGCAACCGCGTCCCCGATTTCGGCGGCATTAAGTCCGGCGTTTCTTACTTTTTCTGCCGATGAAGAGCCGCCTCTAAGCCCGACAATGACATCAACGCCGCTGTCCTGCAGGTTATTTGCATGGGCATGACCCTGCGAACCATAACCGAGTATGGCGACTTTCTTACTGCGGATCACATCCTGACCTGCATCTTTGTCATAATAAACTTTCATGTTTATCCTCTTATATTCATTTTGATTAATAGAAATGTATCATCTGGAAAGTATACGCCAGCCTGAATGATGATTCGGGAAATAAGCACGTTAGGTGCCGGTTGTAAAATGTTTTTCAGTAAAATCCAGAGAGGGACTATACCAGGATGAACCCGCATTCTAAATTTTCAGGGAGCGATTCCCACGTGCTATTCCGGACACGCCGGTACGCACAACCTCAATAATATTCTTTTCGCCGAGCGCCTCAAGGAACGAGTCAATCTTGTTGCTGTTTCCGGTCAGCTCAATCGTGTAAACCGTATCAGTCACGTCAATAATCCGGCCCCTGAATATCTCTGACAGGCGCATCATTTCCTCACGGGTTGTGTTCTCATGAGCCTTGACTTTTATGAGCATCATTTCACGTTCAATGAATCGATTTTCCGTCAGATCCTGAAGCTTAACAACTTCTATAAGCTTGTTAAGCTGCTTGGTGATTTGCTCGATGACACTGTCTGACCCACTGGTCACCAGAGTCATGCGCGACAGTGTATGGTCTTCCGTTGGCGCAACAATCAGTGATTCAATATTATAGCCGCGCGCTGAAAATAGTCCTGAAACCCGCGATAATGCGCCCGGTTCGTTTTCCATCACTATGGATATGACATGTCTCATCAGGCCAGCTCCCTTTGATCGTGCGCATCTACTTTGTCCGGTTTGAGATGCATCTCGTGATGACCTTTTCCTGCAGCAATCATTGGATAAACATTTTCAGTTTGATCCGTCACAAAATCCATAAAATAGAGCCGCCCGGTATCCGCAATAGCCTGTTTTAATGCGTCCTCAACGTCACCTGGCTTATCAATTCGAAGGCCAACGTGACCGAAACTTTCAGCCAGCTTGACAAAATCCGGCAACGCATCCATGTAAGAGTGCGAGTAGCGACGTTCATAGAAGAATTCCTGCCACTGTCTGACCATACCAAGGTAGCGGTTATTCAAATTTATCACGTTAATAGGCAGATCATATTGCAAACAGGTTGAAAGCTCCTGGATACACATGACAATACTGCCTTCACCGGTAATAGTAGCGACAGTCGCATCCGGATGCGCAAGCTGCACACCCATAGCAGCTGGCAAGCCAAATCCCATGGTGCCCAGCCCGCCCGAGTTGATCCAGCGCCGGGGATAATCGAATTTGTAAAACTGTGCTGCAAACATTTGATGCTGACCGACATCAGAGGTGACAAAAGCATCGCCTTGGGTCAGCTCATAGAGCTTTTCCACCACATACTGAGGTTTGATCACCTCGTCACTTTGATCGTAGCCGAACGAATCCAACGCACGCCACTTATCAATGGTCTGCCACCAGTTTTTAATGGCGGCATCATCGGGTTTCAGCTCTGACGCTTTCACCGATTCAATCATTTCCTTTAAAATTAATTTTGCCTCACCTACCACCGGAATAGAAGCAGGCACATTCTTACTAATCGAGGATGGGTCAACATCGACATGAATAATCTTGGCATAGGGACAGAATTTTGCTAATTCACCGGTAACCCTGTCGTCGAACCTTGCGCCCACTGCAAGCAAAACATCGCAATCGTGCATTGCCATGTTGGATTCGTAGGTGCCATGCATGCCCAGCATGCCTATAAACAGCGGATCAGTGGCAGGATAACCCCCAAGTCCCATAAGTGTATTTGTACAAGGGTAACCCAACAGCCTGACCAGTTCTGTCAGTTCTTCATGTGCGTCACCCAAGATGATACCACCGCCAGTATAGATAACCGGTCTCTGCGCGGTTAGTAAGGCCTGAACTGCTTTTTTAATCTGTTTGGGGTGTCCGCGCCGCGTGGGTTGGTAAGAACGTATATTCACCGAGTCCGGATAAATGTACTCCGTTTTTTGCGCCGTGATATCCTTTGGTATATCCACGACGACCGGTCCTGGCTTACCGGTCGTGGCAATGTGAAATGCTTTTTTAATTGTTTCAGCCAGCTTGGTGATGTCTTTGACCAGAAAGTTATGTTTGACGCATGGTCTTGTGACACCGACTGTGTCGACCTCCT
Organism: Gammaproteobacteria bacterium; assembly: GCA_024638545.1. Taxonomy (GTDB): domain Bacteria; phylum Pseudomonadota; class Gammaproteobacteria; order Arenicellales; family JAHEKD01; genus JAHEKD01. Next base: position 3,968 of record JAHEKD010000043.1, on the reverse strand, counting down.
GAAACGCATCCTGTCCAATTACGTTGCTGGGCACCTGACCTGTAATCACGACCATTGGAATTGAATCCATATAGGCAGTTGCGATTCCAGTCACAGTGTTAGTGACCCCTGGGCCCGAGGTCACCAGTACCACACCAGGCTTGCCCGTGGAGCGAGCATAACCATCTGCAGCATGTGTTGCACCTTGCTCGTGACGAACCAGAATGTGCATAACCTCTTGCTGCCGATGCAGTGCGTCATAAATATGTAATGCAGCCCCGCCGGGATAACCGAAGATGTATTCAACACCTTCATCCCGTAAGCACCTAATGGTGATTTCAGCACCTGTGAGTTCCAAAGTACACCTCAAAAGATCATGGATAAATAAAAGACAGTGTAGTATAAACGGCCTAATAATCCATGCAAAGCTATTAGTGGCCTTAAATATTTAAAAACAAAGCAAATATATCCATGCAAGCAGTATTTTTCATCTCTGATGTTCATCTTCAGCCACGAGGCAGCGATGCGAACGAGTATCTTGACGAGTTTATAGCCTCACAACTGCATGGCAAAAGTGTTACGCTTTATATTCTTGGCGACTACTTCGACTTCTGGATTGGCGATGACGGTGCCGACAAACTTGGTTACAGCCCGCATCTTGAAACACTCAGACGGTTGACTAACAAACTAAACACGGTCTATTTTATGCATGGCAATCGTGACTTTCTGGTTGGCACAGGATTCAGCGAAGCCACCGGGGTAAAGCTACTTGATGATCCGGCAATGATTGAGCTTGGGGAAAAACGCTGCCTGCTCAAACACGGTGATGACCTTTGCAGCGATGATATTGAACACCAGAAGTTTCGTCTGCTGACGCGTGACCCACAGTGGCAAAAGTCAGTGTTATCTAAAAGTATTGATGAACGCCTGGCAATGGCTTCACAAATGAGACAAATGAGTGGAAGCAGTTACAAACCATCTGAAATTATGGATGTGAACCAGGACTCAATAAAGCAAACTTTCATTGATCACGATATTGATATTTTGATCCACGGACATACTCATCGGCCAGCTGTTCATGATTATTGTGTTAACAAAAAACCCAGACAAAGAATCGTACTCGGTGACTGGGACCAGGGTATAAGCTATCTTAAAGTTGATAAAAATGGATTCGATCTTGTTCATCATTAACCTGCTATTTTGATGATTTGTGATACTGACCATAAAACAATAATTGCGGGTCTGGATCCCGAAATTCGGAAATCATTACTGCTGCGTGCCAACAACGCCGGCATCAAGCAGGCTTCAATTCATTTCTGGCTGATATTTTTCACTGGCCTCAGCGTTTGTCAGCTACCTGTAATGCTGGTAAAACCCTCTCAGCCAATCCAGCTTGCCGTCGAATTGAGATGAAAACTCTAGCAAACGCTGCGGTATTTCATTCGGCCAATTCACACCGTAATTATCAGGCATCACAATTGGCGCCAGTAGTGCAGCTGCCGTTATATCTGCCCGACCAAAATTATCGCCTACCATAAATTGATGTTGTGCATAATGACTGGCAAGATTATCGACGGATTCAAGCAGGTCAGCATTAGATTTTGCGGCGGTGCTGGCGTCAATTTTCATATACTCCCGCATTTTTTTCTGCATAGACGGAAATATCCTTTTCATTAGAAATGGCCCGTAGAATGGGCCGTCCTGCGTAAACATTGGAATCACAATCTCCGGATAGTCAAGCATTATATGGTAGACAACCAGCCTGACCTGAGGCCCGATTCGATTATCCGCAAATTTTTCCCATTCACTGGCTTTCAGTTTTAACTCATGCTCATCCGGAGTAAGATTCTTATGAGTAAAAACGTTGTCGAGATAGTCAATTATTTTTGCTGAGCCCTGCACGGCATGATCGTTGTGTTTGAGCACAGGCACATGGCTATTACCTGCCAGCTTTTTCATTTTTGCCAGGTGGAGCCCTGGAAGCACATTGACTCTCGTGTGATCAAGATTTTTATAATCGAGCGCCCATCTTACCTTTTCGCAAAAATGGGAAATCGGAAATTGATATAAAGTCAGCATTATTTTCCTTTTGTTCTGTCCACAGAATATAGCTTCAGCAGAGTCATTTATGTTTTTCTGAATTCGCTCTAAGGCGAATCCATTCTCGCATCGCCCAGTATTCACCGATTAATGGCCTTCTGCCCTGTGCCTGGATTCCCAGGCGAAAGGAATCGAGTTCCTCGAACTGTTCAGCGGCTCTGTTAAAGAAGGCAAACTGCTTGTCATCGATATATCTCAGAGCCTCGCGGGCCTGATTAACTTCATCGTAGCAGGTTAGCACCCACATACTTCCCAGCGCGCTCGCCAGGATATTGATACTCATGATCCAGCTGTCCATATATCCAAGAAATAGCACGGTTATCATCGCCGCGAATACGCTCGAAGATGCGCTGACAATAATGCTGACGATGCAGATTTTCAGGCGTGCACGGCGATCACCGTTAGCCATGAATCCAGTGAACATGCCCAGCCACAGGCCTATATTAATACTTATTTCAAACAGTTCGACGCCCATCTCAAAATCCAGACTTATAACGCGATAAGACACGCCACAGGCAAGGACCAAAATCGCAGCCACATAGTTCATGTGATTTTGATGGAGGATGCCGAGTTGCTTGTTTAAAGACTGTATCTCTTCTTCAGAGACAGGCTTACCTTGCAAGTCGATCAAGCCATACTTTTGAGAATGTCTTAACTTGTTCATTGCGTTCATTTTTCAATCTTCGATAAAGGTCCTGTAGCAATTCCCTTCATATGATCTGATTCTGATTGCTCATCTAAATATAGCAGGTTCCCATTAAGCGCGTCCGCACTTGACACGAACAAGGCAAAATCTGTAACCTGCGCCAATTATGCCCGAGACAAAATTATAACTGATGCTGAATGCAACAACACTATGTGTGACTACAATTGGCACTATGACATCATTTGCTGCGATTCTTGCGCAGTTTATTGGTGCCGGTTACGAAACAGTCAAATTGCTGGGCCTGCTCCAGCTTGGCTGTCTCTGCCTGGCTGTTTTGGCTTTACGAAGGCAAATACATTCCCAGGGCATTGCTGTGGGCATTATTAATCAGCGGCCTTATTCCTGCAGGATTCGGGATTGCAGGATGCTTATTAATGCTTTTTCAGGCCGATAAATATTTGCTCAACGGAATTCTCATCATTTCCCTTGGTCTGTATATTCACTGGTTTATGGGGCATAACTACTGGATGCTGAAATTCAAATATCTACTCTACCTGCTGCCGATCTGGTTGATTTCAATCAACCAGATCCAAAAATTAATTAATCCTGTAATTTTAGGCCGACTTTTGCTACCCTGCGTTGTGTTTTGCTCTGTCAATTGCTTTTTCTTTGCCATATTTTAAAACTTACAATGACCGTTAAATGAATAATCTATTTATTCAGCAAGTGCTGCCGTATATAAAAATTGCTCGATTTGATCACTGGTTCAAGAATATTTTTATGGTTCCGGGAATTATTGTAGCGCTCTACCTTGACCGATCGCTAAGCATCGGAACAATTCTTCTGCCCATGCTGATTGGAATTTTAGCAACAGGATTTGTCGCCTCAAGCAATTACGTAATCAATGAGATCCTCGACGCGAAATATGATCGCCTGCATCCGGTTAAGAAGCACCGCCCGGTACCTTCTGGCCAGGTCAATTTGATCATCGGTTATCTGGAGTGGATAGCGCTGGCCATAATTGGACTTGGGCTGGCATTTTCGATTAACCTTGAATTTTTCTACTGTGCGCTGGCACTTTGGATAATGGGCTGTTTTTATAATATCCCTCCCGTCAGAACTAAAGACAAACCTTTCATTGATGTGCTGTCTGAATCTGTTAATAATCCACTGAGATTGTTGCTTGGCTGGTATTTAACAGGCACTGAATTATTCACGCCGCTGTCATTGATTATGGCGTACT
>JAHEKD010000538.1:642-2568 GCA_024638545.1 Gammaproteobacteria bacterium | reverse complement strand
TAGTTTCTATTTGTATTGCCGGCAGGAGAGTATAGTCACTGACATCGTACGGACTGGCACGCATGTCTGTTTCCCTGATTTTCAAAGCCAGCAGAAATGTCTCGGCAACTAGTTCACTCGCAAGCCAGGGATGATATTTGTAAGCCCACCTGTAAAGATCCATATTGCTGTGCAAACAGCCAGGTTGTTCAAGCATCATCATATCGGCCCGTTTCAGACTAAATCGATTCATTGTTTTTGCACTTTTTGAATAAAACCGAAAAGCGTCATAGTGCGTACACTGCACCTGGGCCAGCTCAACGACCCTTCTCGTCTGTGAATGCGTTAAACGAAGCGGTAAATGGCGATGCCGGATGTCGGATTTCTCATAGACCATGCACCATTCGTGTAAACCAAAGCATCCCAAAAAAGGGCTGCGTTTTTGTGTAGATTGCAGCAGGTTCAGAACCCAGTCCAGACCGGCATGCCTTTTTTCAGGAAAGCGTTGCGGATCGATATAAACGCCAAGATCTGACATGCAGTAAATTTTTTTTGTTAAAAATCTCAATGCCCGGTTACCTGCAAGAAAAACACCCGTGCCTGGACTCCACTCAAGTAATTTTGCAGGTTTGAAATGATAATACTCAAATAGAAAATCAATAATTGGGTGCTTCTCGCCGTTGACAGCACGTTGCTGGTGAGCCTTAACGACACCCGAGAGCCTCTTCAGGTGATCACGTTGCTTTATTATCCACTGTCTTTCACCGATAACGTGTCGGTGCTGCGGATTAAGTTTCTGCCCCCGGCTGATCATCATTAATAACAAAAGTTTACAGGATCAATCGATATTTTCGCAGCCACGTCAGAATTATCATGTAAAGATGTCAAATTTAGGTATATTTCAATAACCATATCTCGTCAACATTTACTGTGCATAAACTTTTACTAAACCAGGCTATTTATGAAAACTTTGTTAGTCAACATCTTGACAGAGTCAATGAATTTCTCTGGATTGTAACCGCTGATGTAAAAGATATGTATATTGAATCGGCAGGCACCTTTATTCCGTTATTGCAGCTGCTTGCGGAACTGGTCGATATTGGCGTGGCCGTGCGCCTGATCCATGCAAAAGAACCCGGACCACGATTTCGCGAAGAGTTTGATCGATTTCCCCAATTATTGGAGAATGAACTTTTTGAACGAATTTTGTGTCCGCGCGTGCATACAAAATGCATAATCATCGACGGTTGCCTGGCATTTGTAGGCTCAGCAAACCTGACGGGGGCAGGCCTGGGTGCCAAACACAGGGATAAGCGCAATTTCGAAGCCGGGTTTATGTTTGACGACGTGGATCAAATTCATTCCTTAATGGACTGGGTAGACCGGCTATACCTTGGTGAATTCTGCCATGATTGCAGGCTGAGACATGTATGTCCTGATCCAATTGTCTGAATAATTACGCCTGTGAATGCCTACCTGCCATTTAAAACCGAAGTAAAGTCGATGATCCTGCTGGCCGGCCCCATTATAGGTGCGTCACTTCTTCAGGTTGCCAACGGGTTTATTGACACCATAATGCTCGGCAGGTATAGCCCTCAACATCTGGCGGCAAGTGGGATAGGTGTGTCCTTATGGGTTTTCGTAATGCTCGCCGGGATGGGTTTCTCTATGGGTATTGCGCCCATGATTGCCCAGCTCAAAGGTGCCGGAAAAAAAGAAAACATTGCAGGCGTTTTTCAACAAGGTGTCTGGCTCTGCCTTGTTCTTGGCATTATCATGTTCATGTTTATTCGAATGATTGCAAATTCACTGGCTTTATTCGATCAGGATCCTGCGATCATTCCACTGGCAAAGAATTATCTGGAGATCGTATCCTGGGGCCTGGTCGCATCACAACTTTACCTTGCTGGCCGGTACTTGAGTGACGGTATTGAATACACCAGACCG
>JAHEKD010000538.1:0-632 GCA_024638545.1 Gammaproteobacteria bacterium | reverse complement strand
CTGGGGCTTTCCGCAATGGGGCGTGTCGGGCGCAGCGGTTGCAACTTCAATCTCCATGGTTGCCGGATTAATTCTTATGGTCCTGAATCTCAGTGTCAACGAGCGTTATAACCGTCTACTGTTGTTCAAGAGATTTCAGTGGCCACGAATAAAACCAATAAATGAGATACTGGCTATCAGCGTACCCATAGCTGTCGCAATGATTCTTGAGACCGCTCTATTTGTCTCAATTGCATTACTCATGGGAAGGCTAGGTGTCTTACCTCTGGCGGGTCATCAGATTGCGATCAATTATGCCTCGTTAATGTTCATGATTCCGCTGGGCCTGTCTGCGGCCGCTACGGTTCGTGTAGGTAATGCTGTTGGCAGATCTGATTATATTGAAGCAAAATTACGCGGCTGGGTTGCTATTGGTCTATCGCTGTCCTTTATGGTCGGCTCTGCAATCATCCTGCTGTTTTTTAATGAACAAATTGCCAGGATTTATACAAACGACAGCCAGGTTATTTCTGTCGCGGCCGGATTATTAACCCTGGCGGGACTGTTCCAAATATCTGACGGTATTCAGGTCAGTGCCGGCGGTGCGCTACGAGGATACAAGGACACTAAAATACCGATGTTAATTAATTTAC
>JAHEKD010000537.1 GCA_024638545.1 Gammaproteobacteria bacterium | reverse complement strand
GGATTAGTTATTTTTATCCCGTCAGCATCAGCTGTCAAGATACTGGCGGTCTGCGACCAGTCTCCGAGCACATGCCGGGTTGCCTGGCCATTATCCTCCAGATTGTATTGATGTGTTGCCTGCCGATGCGTATGTCCATGGATCATCTGCCTTACATCATTGCTGACAAATGCATCCAATACGGCTGATTCAGTGACATCCATTATTTCCATGCTTATCGATGATTTATGTTGCTGGCTTTCCATGCGCGCCTGTTTGGCAGCCTCGATACGCTCAGGTATCGAGAGAGCCAGAAATCCGTCTCGCCACTGCTCATTGGTGACAATCATCTGCCTGAACAGTTGATGTTCGTGGTCTTCGATACACAGACTGTCACCATGTAAAATCAGGGTTGGTGTCCCGTACAGGTCAATGACTGACTCATCGGGCATGATGCTGAAACCGCTCATTTTGCAGAACTCCTCACCAACCAGAAAGTCGCGGTTGCCGGCAATAAAATGACACGGAATCTGCTCTGCCAGACGACCCATTTGTTGCAATATCGGCTCGGCACCGACCAAACTGGCAGCGTCGTCCCCGATCCAGTATTCGAACAGATCGCCTAATATAAATAGTTGTTCTGCCGCAGCTGCATCGCTTGCTAAAAATTTAATGAATGCCTGGCTGACCTGCGGCCGTTGCTCGCTGAGATGGAGATCGGAAATAAAATAGCTGTGCATAGCTTGCTGAGAGTCGGAAAATTGACAGGTGCTTTATAGCTGCTACTGGCAGTTTAGGCAAGTATGACGCTATTACAGCCAATTATACGGATCGCGATTAAATGGCCAAAAAAGGCCACTGGAGCGTTGTCTTTTAGTATGTTGCGTTTATAATTTCGACGTAGAACAGTGCCCGTTTCGGGCCTTTTTTGTTTTAGCTTAAAAAACCACATTCTACACCCTTGATAGCGTCAGCTCTGTAGGGAGTTTGCGCGCTTTTTGCTGTGCATATGCAGGAGGTGGGATTGATGGTTTTTTACTAAAGTTTTATTAAGTGAATTTGGAGAACTCTGGTGCAATTAACTGGTGCGGACATTGTTGTAGAAAGCCTCAAGCAAGAGGGGGTAGAACTGGTGTTCGGTTACCCGGGTGGTGCTGCATTGCATATCTACGATGCGTTCCATCGTCAGGATGAAGTTGAGCATATTCTGGTCAGGCATGAGCAGGGAGCTACTCATGCCGCAGATGGTTTTGCCCGCGCTACCGGCAAGCCAGGAGTGGTATTGGTTACCTCCGGTCCCGGTGTGACTAATGCAATTACTGGCATTGCCACTGCCTATATGGATTCGATCCCGATGGTAGTTTTATCGGGGCAAGTTATGAAACCGCTAATCGGCTACGATGCTTTTCAGGAAATAGATGCAGTCGGCATCAGTCGGCCCTGTGTAAAACATAACTTCCTGATTCAGAGCGTCGGGGAGATCGCGCCAACCATCAAGAAGGCTTTTCACGTGGCAAGTACTGGCAGGCCGGGTCCGGTACTGGTAGATATTCCCAAAGATATCACCGCTGAGGTGACAACCTTTGTCTATCCCGCATCCATTGAAATGCGCTCTTATCCGCCGGTGAAGTCGGCACAGCCAAGTGAAATCGTTGCGGCTGTTGAAGCCATTCTGAATGCAAGCCAGCCGATCGTCTATACCGGTGGTGGGGTGGTTCTGGCAAATGCTCAAGAAGAATTGCGTCAGTTTGTGCGCACCCTGGGATTTCCCTGTACTAACACATTGATGGGGCTAGGTGCTTATCCCCATGACGATCCTCTGTTCCTCGGCATGTTAGGCATGCATGGCACTTATGAGGCCAATATGGCAATGAACAAGGCAGACCTGATCATTGCCATCGGTGCTCGTTTTGATGACCGCATTACCGGGACACTGGACGGCTTCGCGCCGGACGCGAAAGTGCTGCATGTGGATATTGATCCATCGGTAATTGATAAGAATATAAAGTCTGATATTGCAATTGTCGGTGACGCCAAAAACGTGCTCACTATGATGAATCAGGAGCTGGCGCGTCGCGCCGAGGACATCAATCATGAGCTCAGCAGGGATTGGTGGGCACAAATCCAAGATTGGCGTGGACTGGACAGCCTCTGGTATGAGCCCAGTGACTCGGTTATCAAGCCGCAATTCGTGGTACAGAAGCTATTCGAAGTTACCGCCGGTCAGGCTTATGTGACATCGGATGTGGGGCAGCACCAAATGTGGGCGGCGCAATTTTACGGTTTTTCAGACACTCACCGGTGGATCAATTCCGGCGGCCTGGGAACCATGGGTTTCGGCTTACCGGCTGCCATGGGCGTGAAATTTGCACACCGCGATGCCGATGTCGCCTGCGTCACAGGAGAAGGCAGCATCCAGATGTGTATTCAGGAACTGGCCACCTGTAAACAATACGATTTGCCTATCAAGGTCATTAATTTGAACAACCGCTATTTGGGTATGGTCAGGCAATGGCAGGAATTCAGTTACGAAAAACGTTACTCCCATTCCTATATGGATTCGTTACCGGATTTTGTAAAACTGGCTGAGT
>JAHEKD010000536.1 GCA_024638545.1 Gammaproteobacteria bacterium | reverse complement strand
CCCGTTTTTTTTTAATACTGGTGAAGCCGCGGGTGCCAATCTCAATAATGCCGTCGCCTGAAACAATGGCGTAGGCGCCACCAGGAATCCCCTTGTCCAACAAAACATCATCAAATGCCCGCTGGAACTGCTCCACCAGCTGCTTGCTGGATTGAGCCGAGCCATCCGTGACGGCGAATAAAAGCAAAAGGGGCACAAATAAGCGTTTCAATGGCATTTACTATTTGACCTACGGGAATCTACTTATTATTCACGGCATTACTTAAAATACCAGCTTTAAGGAATATGTGTGTCCGGTCTGTTGACCAGGTCGGCCATATTTCATCGCTCCACAGGTGGATTTGGATATTAATTGATTCTGTCTATTGATTCTATTTATATAATCAATTTTATCTATTGATAGAGTCCGTTTATCCTCTGTATCAGTAAATTTTACCGGCCTCATACATGGCCAGATCTAAACTGAATGGAGTACATAAGATGAAATCAATGGTACCGCAAGTTACGTTCAAAACCCGGGTTCGTGACGAAAACGCTGCCGGACCCAATCCGTTTCGCTGGCAGGATCTTACCAGCTACGACATATTCAAGGACAAGCGCATCGTCCTGTTTGCTCTGCCGGGTGCATTTACACCCACTTGTTCCAGCACCCATCTGCCAGGCTATGAAGAAAACTACCAGGCGTTTAAAGAGCGCGGCATAGACGAGGTTTACTGCCTCAGTGTTAACGATGCTTTCACCATGTTCCAATGGGCAAAACACCAAGGTATTGAAAAGGTGAAAATGTTGCCCGACGGGAGCGCGGACTTCACCCGTGGCATGGGTATGTTGGTCAAGAAAGACAATCTCGGCTTTGGCTTGCGTTCCTGGCGCTACTCAATGCTGGTCGATAACGGTGAAATCAAACAATTGTTTTCCGAGCCAGGAAAAATTGATGATTGCCCGACCGATCCTTTTGAGGTCAGCGATGCCGGTACGATGCTTGAATTCCTCAGCCAGAGTGACGCAAAAGTTGCTTGATGAGCCGGTATTAATGTGACTAAAAACATTGACCCCCTTAACACGGGGTCAATGCCTTCTCCGGATTCGCTGCAAGCGGGCTATTCAACGTTACAACGATGCTTTACAGAGCAAATATCCCTAAATTTGGCCGCTGTAGCCAGTTTTTATCCGACCAACGAGCTGCTTGCTCAACCACATGCAGGGTGAAGGCATGGCGTGAAGTGTCCGAATAATTGTGCGAGCTGTAATGGGGCAAATGATCGCTGAATACCACAATGCTGCCGGCCGGCACTTCCACTGCGACAGCTTGGTCAGGTTCGGGCCAGGGCGTGTTATCCAGGGTTTTTAGCGCGCCTGCCTGACGCTGTGTGTCAACTTCAAAGACTTCCCTAAGCGGGCTTTTATGCCCCCTGGGCTGGACCCACAAACAGCCATTGCCCTGATGGGCGTCTTCTACTGCTACCCAGACCCCGGTTACCGAGGGCGGGTTGGATATCAGGTAGCTCGCGTCCTGGTGCCAGCGCACCTCGCCACCAATCTGCGGTTGTTTGAATATATACATGGTCTGCATCAGGTGCGGCGCCTGGTAACCGATGTCCCGCAGCAGCTCACCAAACAATGGCTGTTTACAGAACGCCGTAAATTCGGGCACCAGGTCGTGCATGGCATGGCCCATCTTATTGATGCATTGCTGCTTGGGTTTGACCAGCTGACCGTTGTCATCAAGTGCGTCGGCCTCCAGGAAGCAGCTGACATTTTCCGCCGAATCCATAAAGTAACTATCCCGGCCACGGTCCCGGTCGGAGGTTGAGAACACCGTGCGGTGCTGGTCGACATCAAACTGTTCTACGATTCGTAACGCTGCAGATCTGATCGACTCCACCTCTGCTTGTGGAAGCGCCCCTTCCAGCACGATAAACCCCTGCTGGGTAAATGATTGCACCTGGCTGGCTGTCAGCATGCCGGTCTTGTTTCCGTGTATGACGTGTATCGAGTATAGCCCCGGCGAAGGTGGTGATCTATCCGCTTATGCATCAACCAGAGCAGCCGGGGCCAACCCGACCTGGGTCAAATACGGAATTTCACCGGGCAGCTATAATTTTAGTAGTGAGCGACAATTGATGGCTTACAGTTAGCAAAGGAATCGACATGGCAATTAAAAATCACCGTGTTTGGCGTTATCAATATGAATTCCGCAATATAGCCGGTCGGGATGATCCGGACACTACCGCCCTGGTATATCTTTATGGATCGCGCAACTCGCTGTTCGCAGCACTGGCATTTGTCAACGACAAAGCCAAACAAAGAAACCCTGAGGAACAGGAAAGCGGGGTGGTTACGGCATCTTATCCGATGACCATGCTGAATAATGTCATCGACATGCTGCGACATGAAAAACCCATCGTGTTTTGCTGGGACCCCGAAGCAGGCGAACTGGGCTTTACCACCGGCAGTGAGCCGATCGGCGAGCAGGAGGTTAAACGGCTGTTTTCATTCCTGTACCTCTAGCGCTGTAATTGACGGTATAAAAAACCCGGCATTGAAGCCGGGTTTGTGAGCCGCACGAG
>JAHEKD010000042.1 GCA_024638545.1 Gammaproteobacteria bacterium | reverse complement strand
TTACATTAACTTCTTGATTGTTAAACCTGGAAGAAAATTGCAGGTGATGGCGCGTACTCAAGTGAATGAGAGGGTTATTCTGACTAACTTTCCATCTTAATCCAGGACAGAATAATTCTATCGAAATGGATCTATTACTTTCAAATTATGCTACTTGCTGTTCGCTAAATTTCTTATAAAGTATATGCGCCATCATTAAGTCAAGATGACCTCCACCACCATTTTTGAACAATGTAATTTCACTGTTATTACTTCGAGTGAACTCATCGCTAAGAACCGCGTCATAAAAGTCCGCTTTTATATCGGTATCCCTCAATGCACCTTGGTTTATTGGTAATATGATCTCACCGACCACACCGATAGTCATTTGCCTGGAATCCACAAATACACTTGAACGCCTTATTGCCTCATTATCTGCCTCTCTCATGTCCTTGGTAAATGAACCTACCAGGTCGACGTGACAGCCGTCATTTAACAAATATCCTTTGATTAAGGGCGAGGAGGTTGTAGTTGCGCTTGAAATCAAATCAGCCCTGGTTATTGTCGCATCAAGATCGTCAGTTTGCTGTACCGTTATTTCTTTTTTTGCAAGTAAATTAATCACTTTAGCGCAACGCGAAGGTGTTCTGTTCCAAATCAAAATATTTTTCAGGCTCGGCCTCACCGCACAATGCGCTTCAATCAGGGGAGCAGCCATGGCGCCTGCACCGATCATCAGCATGGTCTTTATGTGTTTGCGCGCGAGCAGGTCTGCGGCCAGGGCTGAATCAGCTGCTGTTTTTAGGGCAGTCAGCGCAGTTCCGTCAATACAGCACAAGGGTGTACCGGTGACACCGTTAAAAAGTGTATAAAGCGCCTGAATTGAAGGCGTACCCTCCGAATAGCGGTTTTGCGGAAAGATAGTAATAATTTTCGACCCTATATGATTATCAATTTGCCAGGCGGCCCTGAGGAAAAAATGATTTTTCATGTCTTTATGATCTGTTTCCAGGAGTAAATCTTCAATCATCTGGGTAGGTGTTGCATGCGCTTTTAGAAGTCTTGGGGCCAGCTCAGCATAGCGATATAAGTTCATGGCTGTTTTTCCATCAATATAATACATATAAATTATTTTATAGTAATGTTACGAAAGACGGATATTTATTATAAAAACTGAATATTACTTCTTAATCTTAATGATTAATTTATGACATTGTATACGTAAATACGCAAAGTCTGCAGCCGAAGTTTTTATCGACCTTTGTAATAAGTTGAATACACAATCGACACAGGGCTATAATTAAATGACGATTCTTATAATCAACGAAATTTAATAATGAATATAAAAATATTTGTGCGGTTATTTAGCGGTAGGGTAAACATTTCCAAGCTTCCGGTTTTATTGGCATTTCTATGCACGTCGGTTTTTGCGCAAATTTCTGAACAGATGGACCTGTTTGATGTGCCATTGCAGGATTTAAAGAACGTTACCGTATCGTCAATAGATTTTTCAAACCGGTCACTCAATGACTCCTTTGCCAGTGCACACGTGATTTCCAGTCAGATGATCGAGAATATGCCGATGATCACCCTGGCAGACTACATCGAGCTTCTGATTCCAAGTACTAACATTGTTCCACAGGGTAACAGAGGTGCCGGTCCCGGGATTCGCGGCTCTGCCAGAGGAGGGGGTGTCAGAACGCTGACGATGTGGGACGGGCATAGCCAAAACCGAAAGGATACCGACGGAAATGCAGCGGTTCTATACTCACCGCTACTGAACGATTTACATCAAATCGAAGTTGTGCTGGGCCCGGGTTCGATCAAGCACGGTACCGGGGCACTTGACGGTTATATAAATTTCGTGCCCAAGAGCGGACAAAATTTCCAGGGCTCCAGGGTTGACCTTGATTACGGCAGTGACGACTCCTCACAACGACTGCAAATTCAGCACGGTGAACGCTATGGCAATAATCGTGATTTCTATTTCTATGCGGGTGTATTTCATGCAGACGGTTTCAGGCTAACCAATGATTTTGGAGGATCCATGGCGTCCACTGCTAACGAGAGGGATAAATTTGCAGGGCGGGATGAGATACTGAGCGGTGATTATGATCCCAGCTATAAACTGTCAATGAACTGGACTCAGGATCGATTTAACCTCAAAGCAATGTTCGAAAATCTCGAATTTGATCCGGGTGGCGTCATTAGTGATCTAAATACAATGGCCCAGCGAACCTCGCTATCCGTGCAGCCCAAATATACGTTTCAATTACCGGGGAAAAGCAGTTTTGAGCTGGCGTCTGCGGCCACGTTTTTTGACAAGGGCAGTATACGGCGCCCAATCAATGAGAATACTGAATTTAGAGAAATTGGCGGTAGAGAGTCTGCTGTTGAACTTCGAGGTTCTTTTCAAACGCTGTATTTTAATGGCCATGAACTCACTCTGGGAGGGCAGTTTAAATGGCTGGATACAACCAGTCAAAAACATTACTTTTCGGCAGACCCGACGACTCACCGGGCTTTTGTGGATGGTAAATGGCAGGAATATTCCATCTACGTCGAGGATATTTACAGCATGTCGGATAAAACAACGTTTATTGCAGGTCTGAGATACGATGGCGCAAAGTTTAATGATACTTTTCGTTTTAATGATACTTTTCGTTTTGATTCCGGTGATCTCGATGCCTTAATTTTTAAACCGGACGATATTTCGCATATCAGCCCACGCCTGGCCATGACGCATAGGCTGGAAAATGATTTTCTATTTCGGGCGGGATTTTCTGAGGGCTTCGCCTATCCGATTTCATCAATATATGCGAGGACCTTCAGAGTTAATGAATTCCTGGAAAGCCGGGGACTTGAAAGCTTTGATGCACCAGAACCGGAATCGCTGCAGAGCCTTGAATTGGGTTTGCGCGGTGATCTGGTAGAAAACAAACTGATGTTTGATCTTTCAGTCTATTACAATCGCTATAAAGATAATTCAAGTTTTGTCAACTTCAGAAATAACCCTGAATTTTTACCTGGAAATCTGGGTGTTGAAGATATTCCGGATGACGTGTTCGGCGTCGTTACCACCCTGGGAAATGATCTTGATGGCTACGGATCCGAGCTTTCTTTAAGCTGGAAGCCCAACACAACCTTTTTTGCTAATGTATCCTATTCGTATGCCGTACCGGATCATGTCGATGCACAGGATAACGAATCCACAGGCGTGGCAAATGCGACATTATCTGAATGGAGTCACTTTCCCAAGCACCAGCTTAAATCGGACATGAGTCTTAAATTTAATAACTGGCAGTTTAGCATTGCGGGCATCTATCAAAGCGGTCTTGAAATAAGCGACAGGTTCACAACAAGGTCCAACGCCGAGGATGAATATGTCAGGGTCAACTTCGGGATTAACTATACGATGTATAAACAAACAAGCATCTCATTTATTGCCAAGAACGTTTTCAATAACAATACGCCGAGAACAACGTTTGATCCTTCAAGAGCCTGGCAGGGTGCATTGGGCAGTGATGAGCGATTGCTTTATTTTGGTTTGCAACATTCATTTTGAGTGCCGCGGTTGATGGCCCGCCGGTCAAGAATCCTTAATCATGCTTGTTACATCCCGGGATGTTAACTCAGTTTACCATCGTCATAGTCATCGGAATAGATCACGTATCCTTTACTATGCAAGGTTCTAATCTCCGGTAATCCCGGGTAGATTTTTAACTTTTGCCGGAGTTGATAAATTAGAGTGTCAACACGCCTTGCACTCGGGCTCCAGGCGGCATCATAAACTGCTCTTGATATTTGATCTCTTGAGACAGCCTCATTTATGTTGCTGAGTAAAAAATAGAGTAAAGAATATTCGTGCGAAGTAAGATGAATATATTTTCCTTGGTGATTGAATAATTGCTGGGACCTCGGATCGAGCGTCCAGTCATTACCAATTAAATCCGTTGGCTTGATATCTGTGATCGAATTATTCTCCTGGCGCCTCAGCACTAACCTTACCCTTGCCAGTAGCTCTCGAATATGAAAAGGTTTTGTGATGTAGTCTTCAGCACCAAGCTCTAATCCGGAAACTTTGTCCGCGACTTCTGTCTTACCGCTTAACAGGATCACGTCGAGATTCTGCTCTTTTAGGTCGGTTAATAAATTCAGACCATCCATGTCTGGTAATCTGATGTCTAGCAATATCAAATCCGGGATGGATTTACTGACATGGCTCAGGGCTTCACTAGCTGAATTGGCAATCTCGACATGAAAGAACTCCTCGGACAAATATTCACGGATCATTTCGCAAAGATCATTATCGTCATCAACAACCAGAATGTGATTTTTCATAGTGGATTTAATTGCTTTACAAGTTCGCTGAGTGTGTCGATGATATTTTTTTTATGAAATGGTTTGGCAATAAAATAATTGAAGCAACGATCATTTAAGGACTCGTATTCGTCACTGGTGTGATAAGCACTAATTGCGATAATTATAGTATCTGCATTTCTGCGCTTAAATAATTTTGCGAGTTCATAGCCGTCACCATCCGGGAGTTCGATATCTGTAAAAACAAGTCTTGGTTGTTTGATATTGAACAATTCTAAAGCCTGATTATATGATGATGCATGAATAATAGTCGCTTGAGGTTGTTGTGACAAAATAATTTCTGAAACAATTTCCGTGCAGTTTGCGTCATCATCGATAGCTAATATCGGTGAATACTCGAGCAGAAATTTCTTAATGACTTCAAAATTGCCCCTGCTGCTGTCCGCATCTTCTTTCTGTGCCTGGGCAAGTTGAAATGGAATTTCAATGCTGAATGTCGATCCCGTTGATTTGTTATTCTTTACATTAATCGTGCCCGCCATTGCATTGACCAGTTTTTTTGCAATAGCCAATCCAAGTCCGGCTCCTTTAATCTGGTTGCTGGCTGACCCTATTTGTATGTAGTCATCGAAGATCTCATTAATTTTTTCGTTTGAAATACCAGTACCGCTATCTTTAATTTCAAACTTGACAATGGCCGTTTTGTTGTCTTCGAGGAGTTGTGAGACGGTAAACTGAATACCGCCTTCATGCGTGTATTTAATTGAATTATCTAAAAGGTTATTGAGTACCTGATGGAGTTTTATTGGATCTCCCAGTAGCCAATTTTCTTCCAGGCTTAAAGTATTTAGCTCCAGTTTTAAATTTTTATTTTCAGCCAAGGGTTCAAAAGTCTGTTTAACCAGAGACAGGATTTTGTTTATTTCAAACGGTACTGCTTCGATTTTTAAATCTGTGGATTCCAGTTTCGCCAGGTTTAATAGACCATTAACGAGTTCAGATACGAATTCTGCATTGCGTATAATTGCATTGATATGATTTCGATGTTTATCCTGAATTTTGCGGTTATTATTAATCAGCTCAGAATAACCTAAAATCGAGGTTAACGGCGTTCGAATATCATGGCTTAATTTGGCCAAAAACTCAGATTTAGCCTCACTGATTTTTTCAACTTTCTTTTTCTCATCGTTAAGTTGTGAGGTTCGTATGGAAATCATTTCTTCGAGCCGGTTTCTATGATTTTCGACAATTTCGAGTAATTCATTAAATGAAGATATCAGATTGGAAATTTCCATTGCCGGGTTATCCCCTGTATTAACCCTAATCTCATAATTACCTGTCTTTGATATTTCTCGCGCTGTAGAGGCCAGTCTTAGTAGCGACTGGGTTTCTTTTCTGAAATAACGTTTGGATAGTATCCATGTCAAAAGATAGCATAGTGTTCCGATGAAAATCAAAAATACGGACATACTGATCAAGTTTTTCCAAAATAATTTAGGATCGGCATACAGCACCAGGTTTCCTAAAACCTGCTCATCGAGCATTATAGGCCGACTAACCATTAGCGGCGCCGTTACATGACTGGTTTGATTGCAGAAGTTTTTATCATTGTTGTCCTGATTAAATTTTGTTACCAGATCATGGTTTTTGTCGTATAGACAGGCCGTGAGAATATCTTCATTTAACCTTAAGGCCGATATGTTTTTTCTAGCCAGGTCATAATCTTCAAATGCCATAACACCGGTAAGCCTGTCGGTAATAATTATCGCCATAGACGTCAGTGAATTTTTTTGGCGCTCAATTGAAGAGAAATATTCTTTTATATAAATGAGACTTGAAATGAGAGCGAGTGCAAGCACTATAATTATCGTATTAATCGTGACAAGTCTTTGTAAAAATGAAGATGGTTTATTACTGCCTGATTCAGATTTAGACAGGCTCACTTAATCACCTTCTCAGCTACATCAAGCATGTTGGCACTAATTTTGAAATTTAACTGGCTTGCAGCTTTTAAGTTAACAGAAAATGTAACTTGACCCTTGCGCACATTAAAGGCAATAATGCCTCCAGCATTGAGAAAACTGTTGCCGTTGCCAATGCTTAAAACAGGATGGCCGTTTATTTGCTCAATGTACTGCTTGAACTCATGCGGGTTCGAATCCATTAGATAGAGAATATGGCAATTTGTTAGAGACGCCATGGTGTCAACGTGCTTTATACTTATAGGTTGATCATTCACGGTTTTTTTTGTTATCAAATCGAGAAAACCACTCTCCGAACTTATCGCTGGAATACAAATGTTGTAGGCGTCACTACCCTGGGGTCTGGCCGCAGTTGGCCAATCTATGAAACGCATGAAATGATATAAATAGGCCGTACGGACCTTCGATGGATTGACAGGTTCTTCAGCAAGCGCAGAGCCGGTATTCAAACCAAGACTAAACGCCAGAGAAAATCCCGCAATAATGGCAGCATTTATTAAGCTAAGAAAGTTAAATTTTGTATGACTTAAAATTGGGGCGGCAAATCTCATTATATATATTTTTTATTTTATGACTAATAAGTATCACTAAAATTGTATGAGTTTCTCCTTCAAATAATCTGCCCTTGACCCCTCATGTAAAGATAACGCTTATATTACTAGACTTAAAGGATGAGAGCTGAATTATTTGAATATCCTGACAAAACCTGACAAAACCTGACAAATATTTACGCGAGATTATCGTATAGTAATGTAATGAAAATATTATTAGATTTCACTACTTCTCTAATATTCAACAACTTGATGAAATAGTGATTTAAAACGTAGGAGGCTTGCAAATTAGAGGACCAAGAATAATAAAGTTCGAGAAAAACAACAAGCGGTAGACCAAGATATTACCGGCACTTGCTTCCTCAGCGAGTGTCGGTTTTTTCATGATTTAAAAGCTCAGTGCAAGCCGTTAACGAATGAGCGCATTATGCATGCTGAAGCATGTTTTTATATAGATATTACATTTATAGTGAAAATAGTCCACTATCGATCGTCCTGGTGTTTTAAGAAGTCGGCGAATTCGGTTTCGTACAAACCAAAAAGCGCAAGGCACAGTCCAAAAATCAATGGGCCATAGATTAACCCAAGCAAACCAAACACCTGGATTCCGCCTATCAGAGAAAAGAAAATGAGCAAGGTATTCATGCCGGAGTTGCCCTGCATGACCATTGGCCTGACAAAATTATCAATTGAGCCTATCACTACAACACCCCACACTATTAAGAAAATGCCCCATTGCCATTGATCTGTGAGTATCAAGTAAATAGCGGTTGGCAGCCAGATGAGTGCTGTACCAATCATTGGAATAAATGAACAAAATCCGATCATCATTCCCCAGAATAAACCCGGCAGTCCGACCAGCCACATGGCAAATCCGCCTACAATCCCCTGCACAACGGCCGTTACGAAAGAGCCCAGCATGGCGGACTTGGCGACATTTTCAATTTCATGCAATAGCCTGTTCTCCTGACTTCGAGACAAGGGTACAACATGTCGGATTTTCTCAACCAGAAATTCATGATCCCGTAGTAAAAAGAACAGGACAAACAGCATTAGCATGAAGCTGGTCAGGACCTGAGTTACGTTGCCGACCAGCTTGGCACTGAGATTCAAAACGCCGCTACCTAGTTTTGAAATAGCCCCACCGGCCTGATTGAGTATCATCTCTGTATTAATATCCTCGAACGGATAAATTCGATTAATCGCAGAGATTAACTTTTGAACAAAGGGATGATCAAGCAGTAGCTGTGCCTTTCCTAAATTTACCCACTCGTAAGCCGTTTTGGAAAAAATTCCGGCTTGCTGAACGATTGCGTTAGCAAAAAATCCAAATGGAATCACGATCATTACCGTTAGCAGAAAACAGGACAAAATGGCGGCAGTGTTGGGCTTGTTAACCAGCTTCTGGTCGATTCTCTCATGTATCGGTAAACACAGCAGTGATAGTATAAAAGCCATTACAATTGCATTCAGGTAGGGTTGGATCAAAAGAAATACACCTGCCATTGCAAGCAGCATTGCAGCTACCAGAATCCAGTGATGTAATTTAAAATCAAAAATATTTTTTTCCATTTTCACATTTTTAAGCCGTGCAGTGGTTACATTATTTTAACCCGGTATCGGGAGACGAGCATGGAAATTGTTTAATATCTACTTTCAATCAAGTTCTGGATAGTAGCGTGTATCTAAGGCTGAAACGGCATAGCCAAAACGCTGTCTGCTATTGATATTCAGGCCAGGCAAGTGTGTAACTTGCTCAGAAAACACAAACATTCCTCTATTGCCCGGATGTCGATGTATTCATCGGGCTTATGTGCCTGCAGTATACTGCCTGGTCCGTAAACAACACAATCTATACCAATATTCTGAAAATAGCCCGCATCCGTTCCAAAGGCGACCACATCATAGTTATCTTCACCTGTGAGTTTGCTAATCATTTTGATTGTTTGCGAATCTTTGTTTACGGCCAGCGCGGGTACACATACTTTTATAACAGTTTCAATACCGGCATTAGTATATTTTTCTCGCATCTGCGGTACCAGCTGCTGCTGGCAGTAGCGATCAATATCTGCCAGTATCTTTTCACCGTCATCACCGGGCAGGGGACGAAGTTCCCAGTCAAATGTACACTCGCCCGCGATGGTGTTTACTGATGAACCACCCTGTACTTTACCAATATTAAAACTGCTGTAAGGTGGGTTAAATCGCGTATCCCGCGCATCAAAGTATTTTATCTGCTCACCTTTATCTAAAATGAAATTGATAACTTTGGCAGCATAATGAACTGCGCTTACACCATTGTCCGGATTACAAGAATGCGCTTCTGAACCGGTAATCACTGTTGAGATTTCATAACCGCCTTTATGCCCGGCAATGATAGACATTTCGCTGGGTTCACCGATAATGGCGCTGGCAGGTTTTTGATGGCTCTGCTGTAACCACTGGGCTAATCTTCTTGCCCCAAACCCGCCAGATTCCTCGTCATAGGTAAAACCGAGCTGTATAGGGCGGTCTATTTTCTGCATCTGCCAATACGGGACGCAGGCCAGGCAGCAGGCCAGAAAGCCCTTCATGTCAACTGCACCGCGTCCATAGAGCCGCTGGTTTTTTTCTACCAATTCAAAGGGATCATTTGTCCAGTTCTGACCCGCGACAGAGACGACATCGGTGTGGCCACTCAGCATTATACCGCCATGCATACTTGGCCCTATGGTAGCAAATAAATTAGCACGAGTATTATCTTCAGAGTAGACAAGCTCAGGCACGATGCCATGCGCACGCAGGTAATCGACGATGTAATTAATTAACAGCAAATTAGAGTCTCCCGGCAGCACCGGGTAAGAAACCAGATTCTTGAGAATTTCTATAGTCAGGGCTAATTTCGCATGCATGAATCAAGCTCGCTTTTGGAATAGTGCAACCATACTATAAATGTTCTATTTAGACGATGATTATCGAACTACAACTGGCTGTTGCCGAAATATCAATTCCTGGCGCCGGAAGCCTGCAGGTGAATCCCGGTTTGATGGCAGACCGGGGAAACGAATCCGGTGTGTTAGAAGATTCTATCTGGCAGCTGTCAGCGTTTCTTTCCTGTCTATAGCTGCAAGCCGGTAACAACCGTGCATTTTCCAGTAAAACCTACTCGGAAACAACGATGACTCGCTGCTCATGGTCTGGGTCGGCGGGAATAACAAAGAGCCATGTTTTAGGCCCGCATTTCTCACCGGACTTCGTAGCGAGACGGTTAAAGGATGCGTCCTGTATGGGTTTTAC
>JAHEKD010000535.1 GCA_024638545.1 Gammaproteobacteria bacterium | reverse complement strand
CCTGCGGTGAAGTCACCTCGTGCACAAGCTGCCTGTCTACGTATAGTAAACACCTGCCGTCGTCATACTCATGCACCAGGTGTGCATCCCATAATTTATCGTAGAGCGTTTTACTCATTTTTAAAGAAATCAGCGGGTAAAAAATGTCATCATTTCGCTTGCAAGAATAACGCAATTAATTTATAAATCAAATTTATTATTTTTATATTTTTCATTCCAAATTGGAATATATGGACTACGACCAACTCATAACTTTTGTAAAGCTGGCTGAAACAGGCTCCTTTTCGCATACAGCAGAGAAACTCAACCTGACTCAACCGGCAGTCAGCAAGCGAATTGCATTACTGGAGTCGCAATTAAATTGTGTTTTGTTTGACAGAATAGGCAAGCAGAATAAACTAACTGCTGCCGGTGAGCTGGCGTTACTCAGGGTCAACCGTATTATCAGCGAGAGCAAGGAACTTAAAAATGATATTGAAAATCTGTCGACGCGCATAAGCGGACATTTGATCATCTCAACCAGCCATCACATTGGTTTACACCGCCTTCCTGGAATCCTGAAACAATATGTCAAACAATACCCGGAAGTAGAGCTTGACATGCGCTTTAGAGATTCCGAGATTGCCTTTGATGATGTGCTGCACGGCAGGTCCGCACTAGCCATAGCAACACTACCTGCTGAAATTACTGACAATCACATATCCGCTTATCCACTCTGGCTGGACAAGCTTTCACTGGTCTGTGCAGCGAATCATCCTTTAACAAGGGTTAAAACATTACAGCTGAAGGATCTGGAGGCCTATAACGCTATATTGCCGGGCGATGAAACTTTTACGAGACGCATCATCAACAAATACTTTAATTCTAACGAGCTGAAATTGAAAATTGCATTCGAAACCAATTATCTGGAAACTATTAAAGTAATGGTTGCATCCGGATTAGGCTGGTCAGTGCTGCCGGAGATACTTGCAGACGGTGATTTGCATCTCTTTGCGCTAAAATCACTGAAACTGACCCGAATGCTGGGTGCTATAGTCAACACGCAAATGACCTCGACGAATTCTTCAATGGCAATGATAAACCTGCTGAAACAAATGAGCCAATACAGGAAGCTGAACTGAAATATTAACTATGCCTGAGGCCTGCGGCACCTCAAATCATGACCAACATCTCGGAAAATCAATATTTATTAAAAATATTTAATGTATTCTGGTATCATGTGACAGTGTTAAAAAGCGAACAAAACTATGCAAGAATCCAAAGATACCGTGGAATTATCGAAGTTTTCTGACAATGAAAAGCTTTTCGAACTGGACGAAGAGTTTGCCCAGTTTTTCATTGAGAATCTTCCTGGTGAACTGGATAAACTGAAGCAGGTCTGTAAGCAACACGACATAAGCGCAATTAAATTTCAGGCTCATAAAATGGCGCCCACACTGAGAATGATGAAAAGTGAAAAAGCGGCCGGGCTATTGAAGTCACTCAGTAAAATAGAGAATGACAATGCTGACATCCAGCAAATTGCTGAGAACGCAATATTTGAAGTTGAATCTGCAATATCTGATTTGAAAGGACTGTAATTCCGCAATTATTCAATATCTGTAACCGCGACCAGCTTGACTTAAGGTAAACTGCTGCAGGATGCGGCTGGTTCAGACCTGCACACTGATATAAACAATCCTCAAAGCCAGGGCGATGAGAATTAATCCGCCAATCCATGTCAGCACAATGCCGCAGGATGAATGCCTGGACAGTTTGTTTGTGAGTGTACCTCCGACTACAGACACAAAAACATCTGATGGAATCGCCGTAAGCGGTACCAGAATACCCAGAATCATCATCTGCGTGGTCACATCAGCACGTGAATAATCTACAAATTGCGGTAAGAATGCCAGAAAAAACAGTATCGTCTTGGGATTTAGCAGTTCAACGAGTATGCCCTGATACATTATTTTTGAGAATTTTTCTGATTTTACCCTACTTATTTCCAGCTTCTCCTTACCAGCATTGCTGATCATATCGTAACCCAGGTAGAACAGGTAGGCCGCACCTGCAAAAGAAATTGCCCGGTATAAACCGCTGGAATATTCAAAAATAACTGCCAGACCCAGCGCAGAGCCAATCGCAAGCAAAACACCCCCGATAGCCAGCCCAACTGAAGATGCGAATCCGGCAGCGCGGCTTTGTCCAACACTTCTAGATAATACATACATCATCGACGGCCCCGGTGATGCGCTAATCATAAATCCGGCAATTAACACAGTTATAATCGCTTCAAATGATGGCATTGGTATCCTCGTTTTCTATTTGGTGTTTCATAACTTCAAACACGAATCCTATTCTCAAAAGGGTTCTCCATTCTCTTGACATTGCCCAGCTTTATCTGCCCATTTTTATATCTTTTTAACAAATAGGGAAAATCTCTGAGCATTTGACTGACAATATGGTCGCCCGTTCGTATGTTTTTATATTTTGCTGAATCAGTGCTTGTATTCTTTAAGGGTTTGATCTCGGTGTGATAATTCGTTGCAGCAAAAAAAGGAATCGAAAATCGCTCTTTTTGCGTATTTTT
>JAHEKD010000534.1 GCA_024638545.1 Gammaproteobacteria bacterium | reverse complement strand
AGATCACCGCCAAATACCAATCCACCCTTGTCAGACTGGCTGATATAAAAGTGTCCGGCACCATAGGTCACTACGGTATCTATAAACGGCTTCAAGCCTTCAGTAACAAATGCCTGTAAAACATGGCTCTCTATCGGCAACCTGAGACCCAGTTTTTCAGTTAACGTGCTGGTGTTGCCGGCCACAGCCAGGCCAATTTTTTTTGCCCGGATCGTGCCGCGAGTTGTTTCAACTCCGGTGATTGATTTACCGTTAAACTGAAAACCGGTGACTTCACAGTTTTGAATCATGTCTACACCGCGAAGATCGGCAGCGCGGGCATAGCCCCAGGCAACCGCGTCATGCCGGGCGGTTCCACCCCGGGGTTGCAGCAATCCACCGGCAATTGGAAAACGGGCGTTCTCGGAATAATCCAGCATGGGTATAAAGGTCCGTACCTGTTCGCGATCAAGTAGCTCAGCATCTATGCCGTTCAATCGCAATGAGTTGCCTCTTCTGGCGTAGGCATCCATCTGCCCGGGTGTATGTGCAAGATTTAATACACCTCGCTGTGAGAACATTACGTTGTAATTTAATTCCTGACTCAGGCCCTCCCAGAGCTTGAGTCCGTGCTCATAAAACCGACCATTTGCATTAAGCATGTAGTTCGAGCGCACGATCGTTGTATTACGACCGACATTACCACCGCCCAGATAACCCTTCTCAAGCACTGCAACATTGGTGATGCCGTGATTCCTGGCCAGATAGTAAGCTGTAGCCAGTCCATGACCGCCACCACCTATGATAATAACATCGTATTCTGTTTTAGGTTCAGGATAGCGCCACACTGGCGTCCAGTGCTTATGGCCGCGCAAAGCGTTTTTAACCAGATTAAATCCCGAGTAGCGCACAAATTTACCTTGCTGTTTTATCTTGATATTTTGAGCCGGAATGATACTGCCAGAGTTGAGGCTGTGCAATTAATATCAGGCCTGGAACAGAAATTCGAATGCTAAAGTGTACTAAAAACAAAGCTTCATCACCATAAAAAAAGGGTCAGCGAGGGGATACTGACCCAAATTGTAGAGCTGTAGAAGTGTTTTCGAATAAGACATTATTTCAGACGTTGTGAAAGTAACGTGAAATCAAACAATGTTTCCTAAATATCACTGAAAATCATATAATCGTGGCCTATGGAAGAACATTTCGATATAAACCAGGCCTTGCGTGTCTATGATAAGGTTGTCACCAACGGAACCAAAAACCAGGATAAGTACGAATACATGGGGTTGTCTGCATGGAGTGCTATTGATGGTTACACCGTGCAGTTGTCAGATGAATCAGTCACAGTAAGTATATATTTTCATAACAAATACGAATTTGACTATGAAAATGCGAGACAATTAGGCGCATTTATTGATAAGCTGGACGAGGTCGACAAAAGTAAATAGGAAAATTCCAAGGATGCTTGGTCATTAACGAGCGTATTGCCTGACCAAAATGTTCAACTGATATATCGACATTATCTAGCACGCAAGGTTTATAGCAATTTGCCAGGGAAACGGGCTCAAATTGTCAACTTAGATCTATTCTCGAGTGAATCCCGTTTGCCACTCACGATCAATTTCAATTCGGGTTATTTTTCTTCCGTCCGTAAATAGCGGTGGGATCATCGCCCTGAGGTCCGGATGATTTTTGTAACGAAGGACCAGGTTAAGATTGCGCTGAACGTCGCCAAATTGAGCAATATCTGTGCACCAGATTCCAACTCCCCTTGTGCCCTGAAGTCTACCAGTTCATTTTTTCCTGCGCCTGCGTATCACTACTCAGAAGATACAGCCATTAAAAAACCAGTAGAAGGGCTAACCCGCATTTCTCACCACCCTACTACTGCGACGGTCCCTTGCCACGCCCTGTGGGCATTTTACTCGGTCAGGGTCCTCGACATCGTGTCAACGATGCCTGCGGGCCCTTGTGCCGGCACATATGCTGATAACATAATGCCGGCCTTTGGTCATAAAACCCATACAGGCCGCATCCTTTGACCGTCTCGCTACGAAGTCCGGTGAGAAATGCGGGCTAATGCCGCTTTAACAATTGCGTGGCGAGATAATATTCGCATGACAATCAAACAAGCTTGCGAAGATTAAGTTTCTTAGATACTGACTGTTACACAACCATCTAATGCGCCTTGCTCGATAGCTTCATGGGCTTTGAAGGTATCTTCAAGCGTAAATTTATGTGCAATTCGATGCCTTAGCTGCTGATGCTCGAGCGCCCTGGAAACAGCGCTGATTGCAGCGCGTTTTGCTCGCTCCGGCATGTTGTAAACAAGCACTGTTCTCAGCGCAATATTTTTGAACATGAGGGGATAAAAAGGTATCACGGGTTCCGGCATTTTTGATGAGGAATAGCTGGCAATAACGCCGTTAAGCTTGAGCATTTGCGCACTGTCATTAACATTCTTGCCAAACTCGACATCAATGATACGATCAACGCCGGCTCCGCCTGTAAAATCCATTACCGCCTCGACAACATTATCAGCCTTGTAATCGAGGACCAAATCAGCGCCGGAGTCTTTTGCTGCCTGTGCACGCTCGC
>JAHEKD010000041.1 GCA_024638545.1 Gammaproteobacteria bacterium | reverse complement strand
ATTAAGTATTGTGTCCCCGGAATTTTGTCATCGGTGCTGAATGAAGTCCACCATCTCCTGGTATTTTGGGGAGTTTTTCAGCAAAGTTTGGCCCACATTAATGAAATTATCGACCACATTCTGCTCCAGTGCAAAGCTTGTAGGCGCATTCTGAAAAATTATTCGCTGCTTCTCATCAACGACATGCTGGTAATCCAGTTGAATAAAAAATGTCTTTGGTTTGTAATCACCATCCTTCAGCGTCTCAGCCCACTTTTTTAAAGTCTGGTCAATTAATGTAATGCTCTCGGTATTGTATCGCTGAATCTGAATTGAGGATACAGCGCTTATCACCTGTGATGTCGGTGGTGATTTGCTGCTTTTACTCATCGGTCTTAACGCTAGCTTCTCGGCATTAACAACAACAACGGCCAGATAATCCGGCCTATCTACATTGACCAGGCGTAATGCATTTTTGATACCGCCACGCAAGGTTACTGTATCAAATATTGAGCGCAGGCCCAAATTATCAGAAATCCCGCCATCAATCAGATGTAAATATTGTATGTCCTGTTTATCGAAATACTTTTTTACTGTCGTCAACAGCTCTAATTCACGCTTGGTTTTATTCTCTTTTAGCTCAAGCTGCTTCAACCAGTCAGGATAATTGACATTACAATTGTCAAAATTCTTAAGGGTAATGGGCGGGAAAATGACAGGTACCGCAGATGAAGCGGTAACGGCATGGGCAATCTTTAACTTGGAAATATCAGAACATAATGCCGTAAACATACTTTGATTGAAATTGATACGGCTGCCGGAGCTGAGGTCTGTTGCATTAATAAGAATCTCCGGGCCCTGTTGCGTGTACAGATCAGCAAACGTTTTTTTCTTGAAAATATTTTTATCGTAATAGTCAATCGCCAGATTTGTTCGGTCAAACTGATTACTGATCAGACTGAACCAGTTAAGCGGGTTGAATAATCCTCTAATCAAATCAGATTGTACATTCTTTTTCAAAAAAACGGACTCAAATTCGACGAATATTTGTTCACCAAACAGGCCGTAATAGGCCGCAGTGAAACTGCCGCCTGAGACTGAGCTGATAATATCGACATCATCCAGTAAGCGACGTGTAATATCATTTCCATCCTGATATTCAGTATCGCGCAGCTGTTTTAATACACCATAAGAAAACGCCGCCGCCCGTGTACCACCCCCGGAGAAAGTCAGAATGAGCAGTCCTTTGCCCTGTTTCTCCTTGAGACGCAGACGTTGTTCATCAAAGCTGTGAACAGTATCTTTTTCTTCAAAAGACGAATTGACGATTCGTTTTCCTCTGTAGCAGCTCGCTACACTAACTAGAAGAACGATTTGTAACACAAATTTAATGGCAGTCTGAAACATGCTAACCCGTAATATTACTCAGTGAACATTCTAATGTATTATTCCGGGAACAGACCACGCTCTTTATAAACAAAAAACGTGGTCTGTCCCCATTTTCCTAGGTTAAATACTTTCGTGGGGATATCTCAGGGTCTGTTCTCTTTTTTCATTTTTTGGGCTAAACGATACGTCTTGCTTTCGGAAAAAATAGTGATTATGCTTTGTATAGATAATATTACCTGACCACCGGCTAATTGAAAGAAAAACAAATCTAGCTGTTCTGGTGTGAGGTAACCTTTTAATCACGTCATAATTAGTCGCAAGCCAAAGGGAGCAAGTCAGTGGAACTGCCTCAACAAGTTCAAGAATTCGACTGGGATGATTTACTATACTCGATTGCCTCAAAGGAGGTTATTCCGATCGTCGGTAAGGAGCTGCTGCAACTCTCCATCGACGGTGAGGAGATTCTGCTAGAGCAGTACCTGGCGAGGTCCCTGGCGAAAAAACTCAGGGTGCCTGGTGAACTGCTGCCCGCTAATTTCGATATTAACGCGGTTGCCATGGTCTATGAGCGCACGGGTGGTGAACACGGAAAGATCTATACCTGGATTAAGCGCATTCTCGACGAGCTGGACAAGCGTGAGCTGCCGTTGCCGGAGAGTCTTCAAAAGCTTGCAAAAATAACAGACTTCACGCTTTACGTTACCACGACATGTGATTCTCTACTGCTCAGGGCAATCAACGAGCAGCGATTTCAGGGCAGGTCACAGGCGGGCGTTCTGGCCCACCCCCGTCACGGCATGGCGAAGGATTTGCCCTGGCCGATTGCAGAATTACCCGGACCCTATGTCTATTACCTGTTCGGTAAAGCCAGCACCACAACCGATTACGTACTCACTGATGAAGATCACCTGGAGCAGGTTCGCTCTTTGCTGAGTGACTCAAACCCGGTGAGAATGTTGTTTGACGAATTTCGCAACAACCACCTGCTGTTTATCGGCTGCGGGTTTGAAGACTGGTTTGAGCGCTTTCTGATCCGCACCATCAGAAATGAGGCCCTGTCCGCACCCCGAACGGGGTCTGACCATATTGCCGATCGTCAAATACACCGGGCTAAAAGCCTCACGCTGTTCCTGCAGCAATACAAGGCTGATCTGTTTCTCGAAGGCGGTCCAAACCAGTTCGTCAGTGAGCTGTATGAGAATTGGAAACAGCAGCGCCCGGCGTCAAGCCCGCCGCAAACCGATAGCAAGCCCGGCAATGGACAGCGAGAGTCCCGCGCTGTCTTCATCAGCTATGCAAGCGAAGACCGGGAGGCGGCTGAAAACATCTACAAGGCGCTAAAGCGTGCGAAGCTGGATGCCTGGATCGACAAAGATCCGGAGGCGCTGAAGGCGGGTTCGGACTGGGAGAGCGCACTCTTCCGTAACATTCGCAACTGCATCGTATTTATGCCGCTGATCTCCCGCAATACGCAAAGGCCCGAGGGCGTTTTCCGTAAGGAGTGGAACTGGGCGCTCAAGCGCGAGGAGGGTATTGGTGAGTCCTGGCGCTTCATACAGCCCGTGGTCATTGACGATACACCGAATGAAGCCGAGGGGATAAATGATCAGTTCTGGAAAAAACACGTCATGCGTTTTCCCGGCGGTATTCCTGATGAACCCTATTTAAGTCAGCTGACAAAGCTTGTCAGGGAGATCCGGCTTCAGCAACAGGAGCACGGCCGGTGACGGTGATCTCGGCAGCAGCGGGTGTTCAGGAGCCTGAGACTTCCAGTCAGTCATCTCCTGACGCCAGCCATCCCTATCTGGGTCTGCGGCCATTTACTGAACCGGACCGTCATTTCTTCTTTGGCCGCGATCATGACAGGGATGAGTTATATCGATTTGTAAGACGCCACGTCCTAACCGTTTTATTCGGTGCGTCGGGACTGGGTAAAACTTCATTGCTGAGTGCCGGGCTGTTCCCTCTATTGCGCGGTGCAAACTATCTGCCGATTCGAATTGAGTTAAACTTTGCCGCAGGTCATCAGGCGCCAGTTGAGCAGGTGATTGCCCGAATTCGCGCTGAGGTTGAAGCTCAGTGCGTCGACACCGGTGCGCCCGGTTCAGGCAAGACGCTGTGGGAATATTTTCACCGCACACATTTCTGGAGTAATAAAAATAATCAACTTCTCACACCGGTTCTGGTTTTCGACCAATTCGAGGAGACGACACGTCACGGTAGCGAGCGTGGCGTCAAGGCGCTGCTAATCGAAATGGCCGACTTGATCGAAAATCGAATTCCAGCGCGGGTGCGCCAGCAGCTTGAAAAAACCGGCGACGAGCTCGACTTTGTCTATGAGATCCCCAGGGCTAAAGTCATTATCAGTTTGCGGGAGGATTTTCTTGCCGAACTCGAAGATTTAAAAACCCTTATTCCCTCACTATCCGGCAATCGATTTCGATTAACGCAAATGAACGGTGAGCAGGCGCTGGAGGCTGTCACCCGGCCTGCACAGGATAAAGCGCTTGTCACCCGGCAGGTCGCTGAAAAAATAGTCCGGTTTGTTGTTTCAGAGGGGAAGTCTGATGCGCAATCCGGAGATGGTGAGCAGCGCTCACTTGCAGAGCTGATTGTGGAGCCGTCGCTGCTCAGCCTCGTGTGTGATCAGCTCAATCGCAGGCGAATCGAAAAGCAGTTGCCCGCGATCACGGCGGACCTGCTGCAGCGCTCAAAGGGCAGCATCCTCTCGGATTTCTATGAAGACAGCCTGCTGGACTGCGATGAAAAAGTACGCGAATTCATTGAAGACAAGCTGCTGACTAAAGCCGGCTTTCGAACCAGTATGGCGCTGGAGGATGCCCTTAAGGAAGGTGTGGAGAAACACGACATCGATACGCTGGTTCAAAAGCGCATTTTACGGCTGGAGGAACATCTGGGTCATCGCCACGTTCAGCTGATGCATGACCGGTTAACCGGTGTGATAGGGGAGAGTCGCAAACTGCGCCAGGAAAAGCGGCGCCAGCTGGCCGAGCAGCAGCAGCGGGAAGAGGCATTTAAACGCGAAAAAGAGGACCTGGAGCGGCAAAGGGCTGCGCAGAAGAAGCGTTCAATAACAATTTTGCGCACCGTTATCGGAGTTTGTGTGCTCGTTGTGGCCGTCCTTGGCTGGTATTTCACGGAAGAACGACGTACCGAGTCGGAAGCGCGCCGCACAGATTCAGAAGCCGCCGCATTGTGGCTGCATTCCGAGAGGCTGTTGAAATCCGCTGATCCGCAGGCGTATGTAAAAAGCCTGCTGCTGGTCACAGAATCCCTGAAAAAAAGAAATACACCTGCAGCGAGTACAGCCTGGGCCAGGGCCGTGTCGGCTTTACCGCCTTACAGTGTTGAGCTTGCTCATGATGAGGCTGTAGCTACGGCGGTATTTCAAACAAATGACGGGCTGGTCACCGGCAGCGGAAATAAGGTGACGTGGTGGGAAGTGAATGAGGCAGCTCAAATCAGCGTTGCAGCGAAACAAACACAGCTCCTGAGCGGACTGACGGTGAAGGCATTAAGTCCGGATGGAACGCTGGTGGCGGCCACTGACACCTATGAGAATGTCTGGATTTCAAATTCGGCCACTGGTGAACGGGAGGTAAAGTTAAAAAATATTAAAGCGCCGCGCCTGCTGGCGTTTAGCACTACCGGTCGATATCTTGCTTTAAATACCGGGGACAAATATGCCCGCATATTCTCAACTCAAAACGGTAAAGAATTGAAGAAGTTCGAGCATGAAAATTGGGTCACGAGCCAGATCTTCAATGGTGATGATAAATACCTGGTGACGGGGGGCAGTGAAGGACTTGCCAGGGTATGGGACGTGGAAAATGGGCTCGAGGTTGAAAGTTTTGCGCACGATAGCACACCCATACAGTCGGTTGCAGTGAGTGCAGACAGCCAGTACCTGGCGAGTACCAGTAACACCGACAATTACGGCAGGGTGGTCATCTGGAAAATGAATGCTCAATCACGTGTGCCGCTGGGCTATTCAGTGTTCAAAGACCTGGTGACGCACGTTCTGTTTAATCCGTCCGGCAGGGAGCTTGCTGTAATCAGCGGCGACTGGGCGAGTATACTGCGTATCGACACAGGGGAGCAACAGGAGCTGATGCGGTTTCCTCTCAGAACTCAGGCAGGGGGGCAGTTAGCCAGATTCATTTCATATGACCCATCCGGGCAGCGATTAGTGACAGTGAAGAGCGGGGAGGCACGGATATGGGAGATCGGTGCTTATCGCCATCCGCTTAGCCTGCTTGATCTTGAATCAAGTGTTACGGCGCTGGAAATAAGTCCGGACAGTCAACACTTTGCCACTGCAAGTAATAACGATAGTCAGGTACGACTTTGGGATGTAAAAACCGGTGAGGCAGTCCGGAGTTTTCCAGGTGAGATTGCTAGTAAGAGTGATGCTGAGAGTAGAATTTCGGCGCTGTCTTTCAGCCCGGACGGTGCACAGCTTGCAGCGGCGAGTGTGAGTAAACGCTCAGGTTTAAATATAGAATATCCAGTGCGCATCTGGGAGGTCAAAAGTGGGAACGAGGTGGCAAATTTTGACCCTCAAGGATTTGTGGTCACCGTCGACTTCAGTGCGGATGGAGATCGATTGGTGACGACCAGCAGCAAACACGCGCAGGTTTGGGATCTGCAGGCAGCGAAAGATCAGCCACCAATCGCTTTGAAACATGATGAGATAGTGACTTCAGTTATGTTTCAGCCGGGCGGTAAATTTTTAGCGACGGCCAGCGGCAGTTCTGCGCAAATATGGGACTGGCAGTCGAAAAACCAGATTCAGCGGTTTGACCATGAGCAGCGCGTCGCCGCTATCGCGTTTGGACCGGGTGGCGATGTTCTGGCGACGGCCAGTGGAAACCTGGTGACAATCCGGTCAGTTGAATCAGGCGAAACCGTGAAAACACTGGCGCTCGACGCGGCCATACGGGACGTAAGATTCAGCCTGGGCGCAAAGCTGCTCGCCACAACCGGCTA
The DNA here is from genome assembly GCA_024638545.1 of Gammaproteobacteria bacterium. Lineage (GTDB taxonomy): Bacteria > Pseudomonadota > Gammaproteobacteria > Arenicellales > JAHEKD01 > JAHEKD01. The sequence goes on along the minus strand of JAHEKD010000041.1, from coordinate 3,790 downwards.
CGATAACCAAGTCGGCATATGGGATCCCTCGTCCTTTGAGCAACCAATCCAGCTACCGCATAAGCACGCTGTTAATGCAGGGGATTTTACGCCTGACGGTAAACGTTATCTGAGTGCGACGTCGACTCATGGACGCAGTGTAGTATGGGACTGGCCGCTGGAAACAGAGCAGATGATTGTGCGCGCTTGCTCGGTTTTGCCTCGGGATCTGAGTGAGGAGGAGTGGCGAATTTATTTCTCAGGTGAAAATCAACGCCCCGTTTGTGATAACCTGAGAACAAGAAGTGATTAATCTCACCGAGTAAAGTATTATGAATCGAAAACGCCCAAAACTGCTGTGGATCGCAGCCACCATCCTGCTCGCGGTTTTAGTTTTTTCCGCACCGGGCCAGGCCCAAAAGTACGGCCTGGAGTGGGATACAGACCGACCTGGACTCGACTACCATAGTATGGACCTGCCATCACCGGATCCGAATCTTTGTCTGAGAGAATGCTATTATGATCCACAATGCCAGGCGTGGACTTATGTGAAACCGAACACTATCCAGGGCCCCTACCCACGCTGCTGGCTTAAATATGCCGTGCCGCCACCACAGCTCAACAGTTGCTGCGTCTCCGGCGTAAAGTAGCGGTGTGGGTCAAGTCTGCCGCGACTTTTCGGCTGGATGACTCATATACACCCATCATACTGATAGATCGGTGTTAATAACCACCAAGGTCTGGATGTAATGTAAATTTTGGTTGCGAAATTTGATCCGAGTAGGCCGCATTACACGTCAGGGTTTATAATATCCTAAATCAAAAACAAATTTTAGTAATAAATTGGGAGTAGATATTGCTGATTGACCCTCCATATATAGAAGATTTTCTGGAGGCCTGCCGCATGTGGCCCTGGGCTGATGAAGATATCATCCAGATGCAGGACGGTGATCTGTATATTTTTGGGATGGCATTTTTCGAACAGGCCCATAACATACGCGGTATTGAACATTGCTACAGCCAGGCGTGGCTTGAACGTGAGAAAAACTTCTGGCGCTTCCGTGCGTTTTCAACGCTTCAGTATAGTAAAGCACGCACGCCAATTAAAACCAGCGGCAGGTTTACGCTCAACAACAATGGCACACTGTGTCTGGATTTAACACACAAAGCGCGCGCAACTGACGTGCTGGCTGATTTTGTGCGTGTCTGTCGGCATTTACATCTCCTTAAAAAGAAATTGACTGATGACCAAAAAAACTTTTACCTGCGCCACGGCTTTCATGCACTCATGAGCGGATTGTGGCTGGATAAATATCAGCGAACCAGAAAGAAATTACTTGCGATTGATGAAAACGGTGAACCATGCTCGTGCCACTATGACTTTGGTGAAGAACCGTTACTGATACAGGAAAATGAGATCAACGAATCGATTAGAGAGAGGCGGATGTATAAATCGGGAATGCGCTAATTAGCATTGATCTAATTGAGCTGGGGAAGATGTTAACATATTTACACCACTGGATTAATTTCATCAATGTCTGAACTCCAGCAAGTGCAGGAATCACTTGATTTGCACATTAAATACCGCGTAATGAGCAAAGTCGGCCAGGCAACTTTACAATCTATGAATATTTATTTATCATTTGTAATGAGTCCGCATTTCTCACCACCCTACTACTGCGACGGTGCCTTGCCACGCCCTGTGGGCATTTTACTCGGTCAGGGTCCTCGACATCGTGTCAACTATGCCTGCGGGCCCTTGTGCCGGCACATATGCTGATAACATAATGCCGGCCTTTGGTCGTAAAACCCATACAGGACGCATCCTTTAACCGTCTCGCTACGAAGTCCGGTGAGAAATGCGGGCTAGTTGCGGAGCGCAATCCCATCATTAATAAAAAGCTGCAGGCCGAGTTTTATTGCATAACGACCGGGATTACGCTATCTTGAGCAGGCAAAGGAAAGATTTTACTTCCTGTAAACTACGGCAATGGATTCAAGCTGAATCCCCACGATTATGACAGTAATCGGCATGCAGTTGTTACTGATGAAATTTAATCACCAGAGGAGCACAATAAGATGAAAACCAGAGTCTCAAATGGTTCATTGTTAACTATTCCAGCCGTTAGCCGGGATGAACTTGAGATCAGGGGTCCGATTGATCCGGGCGCTGAACAACTGCTAAGAGCCGAGCGCGACTATATCTGCAGACGGCGTATAGCATTTAATCCGGAAGTGCCGGGTATTTCAGACAATGGTCTGCCTGAGAACATGATCGGCCTTGCGCTGTCAGGCGGCGGGATTCGATCAGCGACCTTTTCGCTGGGCGTCATGCAGGCGCTGTCTCACAAAGGATTGCTGAACAAGATCGATTATCTTTCAACGGTGTCAGGCGGCGGTTATATCGGCTCCGCGCTGACCTGGTTCACAAGCGGCGTCTCCAAATCGAGTGAATCCAGCGGTAACATTGAATTCAGCACCGCAAGCCATCAATTACCCTTTGGCACCGATAATCCGGCGCCGGGAAGCAAACAGTCGGACAGCATCCAGCAACAGCATATCCTCAGGTACCTGCGTCAACACGGTTACTATTTATCGCCTGGTGCGGGTATCACTCTATTTTCATTACTCGGAGTGGTATTTAGAGGCATGTTGTTGAATCTTGCGGTCTGGTTGCCCCTGTTTGCTGCATTTTTCTACCTGATTTTAAAAATTGATCCTACGGTCTTCGATAAGCTGCGATTTGCTGGATTCACCATAATCGTACTGCTGCTGATTGCCGTTGGTTTATATTCAGTGTCAACCTGGTTGCGGCGCGTATATTCGAGCGATCGACTCTGGTATGATCTTCGGAGAAGGGTAGAGAAAGCGGCGGCTTTCTTGATACCCGCAGCAATTCTGCTCATCGTCATCGGCTACCTGCCAGTTGTTTATGATTTAATCTCCGTTGAGATTGAGCAAATGAAGGCGGCCGGTCTAGTTTCAATGTTGGCTGGCATTGGCGTCGCGATGAAATCGTTCCTATCTTCAGGCGGCAGTAACAAGCCAGCGCCGATAGGCATAAAGGTCCCTTTGGCCTCGGCACTGTTTCTTTATGGTGCCCTGGTGGTGGCCTTTCAGATCGCGGCAGACGTTTATCCGAACTATCTTGTTCTGAGCGTTAGCCTGGCCCTGGTCCTCGGGTTTTTCGTAAATCTCAACTACATTTCCATACACAGGTATTACCGTGACCGGTTGATGGAAACCTTTATGCCGGATATGGATTCGGCGCTGGAAAATAAAACCGTGGCCGCAGTCAGTGCAGACAGTACGAAGATGAGTGAGTTTGCCAGCGAAGACGAGGTTCCGCGCTCGCCGTATCATATCATCAACACCAATCTGGTGCTGGTGAACTCCAGTAATCCAACCTACAAAGCCAGGGGCGGCGATAATTTCATTATCTCTCCGCTGTATTGCGGCAGCAATGCAACCGGCTGGTACCCGACGAACCGGTATATGCACGGTAACATGACGCTTGCGACGGCGGTTGCAATTTCTGGCGCGGCCGCTAACCCGAATACAGGTGTAGGCGGCGAAGGCATCACCAGAAATAAATTTTTGTCGCTTGGGATGTCACTGCTGAATCTGAAGTTGGGATATTGGGCGGCTAACCCACACGAAAAATTACATACCAATATACCTGCCAATCATTTCATGCCGGGCTCTTACTCGCTGGGAAATGCGCTGGGTATACTCGGCTTCCGTGAGGATCGAAAATTTGTGCAGCTAAGTGATGGCGGCCACTATGAAAATACCGGTGTCTATGAATTGA
>JAHEKD010000533.1 GCA_024638545.1 Gammaproteobacteria bacterium | reverse complement strand
TTCAAAAAATTATCCACAAGATTTCCGGATGACCTCGTCATTCGGTCACATCTCAGGTACCTTGAAAACAGTCAACAAGGAATTAAACGAGAGCTAAGCTGAAATGCAGTGAATCATGATCATTTATTGAGGCAGGTTGTGTTCTCCCTTACACGATTGCCAATCGCTATCCGGCATGCTGCTGCATAAGTCCTCATCATATTTTGGATGACTGCATTGCATGATTGCTTTCATTCTGCCTTACGAGTTTTTCCGCCAAACCCTTGTTAATGATGTTGTTCAATGTAATTGTGAGATCGGGAGAGCTTTTAAGGAGAACGGAAATTTGCTGATGATTAAATTTTATAGCCTTACAAACTGTTGCTGCGGTAGCGGTTGCCGATGCAGCACTTTGGGTCAGAAAACCAATTTCACCAATCAAGTCTCCTGCGCTGCATTGAGAAACAATGTTCCCGTTGTAACTAATAGTGACATTGCCCTGAGTTAACATGAACAGGTTTTCAACTTTTTTACCCTGCACGGTCAGATTTTCACCAATGTTCAGCGTGATAAATTCTGAACAGTTAAATAATTGTTTCAATTCAATATCTGTGACATTTTCAAAAAACCGGTGCTTTATGTTCAGTTCATCCTGATTAAGTTTTAATGCGCGACGCTCGCGGTTCAGCCATGCCCATTGCACAAGATTAACAAGTGTAAAGCAGCTTTCCCAAAATGTACCGACCGGGTCATGCAGTATGAATGCATCATATATTATGCCTGTTATGCCGGAAAAAACAGCGAGTATACGCAACCAGAACATGTTGCGCATCGCCATGGAGAGAATAAGTAATACATAAGAGGCATTACCTAATAGCCCAGATGGTGAAAACATTGATTCGAGGCTTAGTTCCATATTTGCATCCTGGTAGTCTGGGTAGTTTTTATTATCAGAATCCCACAGTTTAATTCGTATTGTTACTGATTTTTATAAATGATCAGGCTTAAATGACGGTAAAAAAAAGGCGTGTTTTACACGCCTTTTTTTAAAAAAAATATTATGCTAGAACTTGTACTGTAGCTGTATGCCAAAAATATCGGCGCTGCCGTCATAACTGCCGACGAGTGAGCTTGTCACAACGGCGGGTGACGTTGGTGGTGCTGCAATAACGGTTGTCTCGCTGATATCTGCGTCATCCCCGCTTAAGTGTGCATATCCAAAATCTATTGTCAAATTTGCGTTGGGTGCATAACTCGCGCCAAGCGTAAACCAGTCACGATCAGAGTCAGGAATTCGTACAGTTCGATCTTCATCGGGTACTGGTGATTCATCATGTGCATAACCTGCACGCAGTGTCCACTGGCTATTCAAATGATAATTGGCACCAATGCTCAATGTCCAGGTGTTGTCCCAGTTTTCAGGGGTAACTGAATCGGGCAGGCCATTGTCGAATTTGATCCGCAGTTCTTTGAAGCGGCTCCACTTAGTCCAGCGTGCTGAAGCAAGTAAATCAACCTTGCTGTTTAGTGAATGAAAGACGCCTAGATAGAGTGTCTCTGGAAGCGTCACCTCAGCTTCAGCGCCGGCAGAAACAAGAGGGGCTCCCGTCGGTGAAGTTACATTCAGATTACCGTCTACTTTTTGCTTAACTTTCGAGCGAAATCCGATCCCGAATCGTGTCGATTGCGATGGTGTAAACATCGCGCCGAGATTGAAACCGTAGTCCCAGTTATCACCGTCGATCTTGCTTTTACCATCAGGCACTCCAGGGCCTAAAAAACGGGCTTGAGTCAATTCAGCATCGGCGTACTGAACACTGAGGCCGGCACCAACGGCAAACTGGCTGTTAACCTCATAAGCTATGGCCGGGTTTATGTCGATAGTTGTGAGCTCTGATTTAATCCCCTGATAGCGGCCCGCCCAGTTGCTGTCGTATTCTGTAGCCAATCCAAATGGAGCGGTAATACTTAAGCCGTATTTTATATTGCTTGACTCTGGCATTACGTAATAGAAGTTAGGGACAACACCGGTTTCACCACCGTCAGCATTGGGGCCGCCAAACGGCGTAGCTGTACCGGTAAAATCTGATTTGCTATCAATAATGGACAGACCAATTTGAAGCTGTCGGCCTTCTGCTAAAAACATGCCGGCCGGGTTATAAAACATGTCAGATACATCATCACCGGCAACACCCGCGCCTGCAAAAGCACGGCCTAAGCCAGACACAGATGATTCACTTATTTGAAACCCAGCGGAATAAACCTGACTTGATGCAATAATAAGTCCAGAAGCAAGAAGCGCATTTCTTAGATTATTCAATTTTTTCATGGTTTAAGTCTCTATGTAATAAATTTGAGGTATTATTAATAATAACTACGTTATTGTAAGCTTTTTCTTGTCAGATTTAAAACCAAACAGGTTTAACCCGCATTTCTCACCGGACTACGTAGCGAGACGGTTAAAGGATGCGTCCTGTATGGGTTTTACCACTAAAGGCCGGCATTATGTTATCAGCATATGTGCCGGCACAAGGGCCGGCAGGCATCGTTGACACGATGTCGAGGACCCTGACCGAGTAAAATGCCCACAGGGCGTGGCAAGGGACCGTCGCA
>JAHEKD010000040.1:5263-10220 GCA_024638545.1 Gammaproteobacteria bacterium | reverse complement strand
GCTGTAAAAATGGGACAAGATCTAAGTGCCGGCGTTCCTTTTTATGGCGCTGCGCCTGATCACATCGATGTTGAGAAAATCAGTGCGCCGTTAATGATTCAATCGGCAGAAGATGATCCCAGAATTAATGCAATGTGGCCGGAATTTGAGTCTGCGTTGAAAGCCAATGACAAAACCTACATACGCCACCTTTATACGGGCACCCGCCACGGCTTTCACAATAATTCAACACCCCGATACAATCAAGAGGCGGCGAAACTTGCCTGGGAACGTACTGTTTTATTTTTTCGGGAAAATCTGGTTTAGGCGCTGTACTGTGTACAATGATAAGTGATCCAAAAGATCGCATAGCCCGTCATGATCAGGGATTCCAGGCTCCCGGCGATATCACCATGCTTATGTCAGGGGCTCATTTAATATTCATTTTGTTTAATCAATTTCGAACATTGGATCCCCTGAATAAGGGTATCTTGTGTACTAAAGCTATTGCATAATCACAATTCTTTATCTCATGAGCAGCAGTATTGATCAGGATTACGGTAGTCATCCCGGTTTATAACCGATCAGTTGAATTATTTCGAGCACTTGAATCTGTCTATGCTCAACATCTGCCTGCCGATGAAGTGATTGTCGTTGATGACGGCTCAGACATCGATATCGAAAGCGCGGTCTGCAGGCATTTCCCGCAGGTAAAATTTATCAAACAACCGCACGCCGGTGTCAGCCGCGCCAGAAATTATGGCGTGGAAAATGCGCAGGGGAATTGGGTAGCGTTTCTGGATTCTGACGACGAGTGGCACCCTGAAAAGCTCGCCATGCAGGCGTTTCGCTTCAAGCAAAACGGTTTACTGATCGGACATACTGATGAAATCTGGATCCGTAACGGCAGGCGGGTGAATCCGCATAAAAAACATAAAAAATTCGGTGGCAATATTTTTTCAAAATGTTTACCGCGTTGCCTGATTTCACCTTCATCGGCAATGATCTACAAACCTTTGCTAAATGACCTGGGTGGATTTGACCAAGCGCTTCCTGCCTGTGAAGATTATGACTTGTGGCTTCGTATTTCAGTCAAGTTAACAATTGATTACATTGACAGACCACTGATCACCAAGTATGGCGGGCATCCGAATCAGCTTTCAAAAAAACACTGGGGAATGGACAGGTTCAGGATTTATTCGATGGAGAAAATTCATGCTGGCGGCACTCTGTCAAACCAGCAAAACATTGAATTACTTGAACAATTAGTCATTAAATGCCGCATATTCTCAAACGGGGCAGATAAGCATGAACGCCCGAATCTGCATGCGGAATATGCCTGCAAAGCGAGAAAATACCGGCGTGAATTAGACAATCTGATGTCGTAATTGGATAAGTCGAGTGTTTGACAATCATATAAAGAAATCTTAATATGCGCATCTCATTGTATTTTACCGTATAGATAGCACACTGTTATCTAAGCTGGGTGAATAAACTTACGGTCAGGAGCTGTATATTTATGTCGAGAGAATTTATTTTTACATCTGAGTCAGTGTCAGAAGGTCATCCCGATAAAGTTGCTGATCAGATATCTGACGCAGTGCTGGATGATTTGCTGGAGCAGGATCCAGCCTCAAGGGTTGCCTGTGAAACGCTTGTTAATACAGGCATGGTCGTGATTTCGGGTGAAATCACAACTGAAGGTTATTCCGACATGCAGAAGGTTGCACGTCAGACCATCGAGGAGATTGGCTATAACTCTTCCGATATGGGGTTTGACCATGCGAGCTGCGCAGTTATTGTGTCTGTGGACAAACAGTCTGTTGATATTGCGCAGGGTGTTAATGAAGGCGAGGGAATGGATCTCGATCAGGGAGCGGGGGATCAGGGCCTGATGTTCGGATTTGCGTGCAACGAAACTGATGTCTTAATGCCGTTCCCGATAACATACGCACACCGGCTGGTAAAAAAACAGTCAGAAGTGCGAAAGTCCGGCCAGCTTGCATGGTTGCGACCCGATGCCAAATCGCAGGTCAGCGTGAAATATGTTGATGGCATGCCCCAGTCAATTGACACGATTGTGCTTTCCACTCAGCATGAAGAGGGCATCTCTCATAAGGATCTGGAGGAAGCGGTTATCGAAGAGATAGTTAAACCGGTTTTACCTGCCGATATGCTGAACGCGGACACCAAGTATTTTATCAATCCCACAGGGCGATTTGTGATCGGCGGACCCGTTGGTGACTGCGGTCTGACAGGCCGAAAAATAATAGTCGATACCTATGGCGGCGCAGCCCATCACGGTGGTGGTGCGTTTTCCGGAAAAGATCCGACAAAAGTTGATCGTTCGGCCGCTTACATGGGACGCTATGTTGCAAAAAATATTGTTGCTGCCGGTTTGGCAAACAAATGTGAAGTCCAGGTGGCTTACGCTATTGGTGTGGCCAAACCGGTTTCTCTAATGGTCGATACGTTCGGCACGGGTAAGATTGATGAAATCAAGATTGAAGCAATCGTCAAAGAGTATTTTGACTTGAGACCCAAGGCAATAATACGCGATCTCGATTTATTGAGGCCCATCTACAGACAGACAGCGGCTTACGGTCATTTCGGACGCACCGAAGACGATATTACCTGGGAAAAAACCGACAAGGCACAGACGCTAAGAGAAGCAGCCGGCCTTAAGTGAATATTTTAACGAAAGATTAAAAACGGAGTAAATTTCATGACTCAAACAGCTGAAAAACTAACACCTGATTATTATGTTGCAGACATTACACTTGCCGAATTTGGACGCAAGGAAATGAAAATAGCAGAAACTGAAATGCCTGGCTTAATGGCAATCCGGGAAAAATATGCTGATGAACAGCCCCTTAAAGGTGCGCGCATCGCGGGATCCCTGCACATGACTATCCAGACTGCAATGTTGATTGAAACCCTCACAGCATTGGGCGCTGAAGTTCGCTGGGCATCATGTAACATCTACTCAACTCAGGATCATGCTGCGGCAGCCATCGCGGAAAGCGGCGTTCCTGTATTCGCGTTCAAAGGTGAAAACCTGGCCGAGTACTGGGAGTTCACGCACCGTATATTCGAATGGCATGATGGTGGTACGCCTAACATGATCCTTGATGATGGTGGTGATGCTACACTCCTGGTCATGTTGGGTAGCAAGGCAGAAACAGATGCCAGCGTCCTGGACAATCCCGCAAGTGAAGAAGAAGTAGAGCTTTTTGCGGCAATAAAGAAACGTTTGGCTGCTCAGCCAGGCTGGTATTCGAAAATCCTGGCTAACATACAGGGTGTGACCGAGGAAACAACAACCGGCGTTAACCGTTTGTATCAAATGAAGAAAAAAGGAGATCTGCCTTTTCCTGCGATTAATGTGAATGATTCGGTCACCAAATCAAAATTTGATAATCTTTATGGCTGCCGGGAATCCCTGGTCGATGCCATCAAACGCGCAACAGACGTGATGATTGCGGGTAAAATAGCCGTCGTGGCAGGCTATGGCGATGTTGGTAAAGGTTCGGCACAATCTTTGCGCGGTTTGGGCGCAACCGTGTGGATAACAGAAATCGATCCGATTTGTGCACTCCAGGCAGCAATGGAAGGTTACCGTGTTGTGACAATGGACTACGCGGCGGACAAAGCCGATATTTTTGTGACCGCAACCGGCAACTATCATGTCATCACCCACGAGCACATGAAGGCCATGAAGAATCAGGCAATCGTGTGCAACATCGGCCACTTTGATAATGAAATCGATGTTTCTGCATTATCACAATATGATACTGAAAATATTAAAGACCAGGTCGATCACATTATTTTTCCCGATGGTAAGCGCATTATACTGCTGGCCCAGGGACGCCTGGTGAATCTGGGCTGCGGAACCGGACACCCGAGTTTCGTCATGTCAAACTCATTTACAAACCAAACCTTGGCGCAAATAGAATTATGGGCCAATGGTGAACAGTACGAAAATGACGTCTACACGTTACCCAAAAAACTTGACGAGGAAGTTGCCGTGCTGCACCTTGATAAAATCGGGGCAAAGTTAACCAAACTCAGTCAATATCAGGCAGACTATATCAGTGTTAACGTAGAGGGCCCTTATAAGCCTGAACACTATCGGTACTAGCCGATATTGAATACCTGAGGTATTCTCAAAAAGCCCCTGTCAGCAGGGGCTTTTTTGTTTTATGATGCTAATACATTAATAACTTCCCCATATTTTAATCTCACTATGTCTGTTCAAAACAAAAAAAGCAAGGCAATGACTGTTGTCGGGTTACAAAAATTAAAAAATGAGAATAAAAAATTCGCCAGCCTGACCGCCTATGATTACTGTAGTGCGTATGCGGCCAGCACCAATGGCATTGATGTGATACTAGTCGGTGATTCCTTAGGTATGGTCATACAGGGACATGAAAACAGCCTGCCTGTCACAGTTGAAGATATTGCCTATCACATTGGATGTGTGAGACGCGGAAACCGGGGCGCATTATTAATGGCGGATTTGCCATTTATGAGTTATTACTCAGAAATGCAGAGTCTTGAGAATGCTGCAACATTGATGCGAGAGGGTGCACAGATTGTCAAGCTGGAAGGTGGCGCCTGGCTGGCTGAATCTACAAAACTGCTGGTCGAAAGAGGTATTCCTGTTTGTGCACACATGGGCTTGACACCGCAGTCAATCAATCATCTTGGAGGTTATCGAGTTCAGGGGCGTGATCCCCGACAAGCTCAAAGCATGATTGATGAAGCCTTGATTCTACAGGACTCAGGTGCAAGTATTTTGTTGCTTGAATGTGTGCCAATAGAGCTGGGGCAGCGCATAACTGAAACACTAAGCATTCCGGTAATTGGTATTGGTGCAGGAATGTACACTGATGGACAAATCATGGTTTGGCACGATTTGCTTGGCCTTTATCCCGGCAGACCTGCAAAATTTGTCCGCAACTATCTCGAGAATAAC
>JAHEKD010000040.1:1691-5253 GCA_024638545.1 Gammaproteobacteria bacterium | reverse complement strand
AACAGCGGTATTCAGGGCGCAATCTCTGAGTATGCCCGGGCTGTAGAAAATGGCGAGTTTCCGGACGAAGATCATAGTTACAAATGATAATGCAAAGCTGGCGATGCACTTGATCTGCCGTTGGAAAGTGACTCTGTCTACCTTGCTGTTTCCGGGCTGGTGCTCAATTTTATATCGCAACCCGGTAAGGCACTTGATGAAAAGGTGCGTGTCACCCGGGCAGGCGGGTAAATCGCAGCGTATATCTGGGATTACTCGGGCAAATTGGAATTTCTGAATCACTTCTGGGATGCCGCTGTGATTGTAAACGAATGTGCCAAACCGCTGCACGAGAGCCATCGATTTAGTGATGCCAATCCCGGGCATCTTCAAGCGCTTTTTAATCAGGCAAACATTCATAACATCGAAACTGCACCAATAGATATAGAAACCCGACTTGTTGATATTGATCGTTTTCCTCAATACTGTTCGTCTTTTGCAACCGGGCCCGCACGATCATTAAGGCGGTTGCCTGGGACAGTAACGGGTTTATCCTGCTGGTTAAACACATTGAGAAAGCACGATTTAAATGGCCGCGTGACTTTCCGCTCGATTGTGTTGTGCTTTCTGCGCAGCAGGTTTCGTGGCTGCTGGACGGGTATGATTTAACGTATCTCCAGGGGCATTCCAAGCTGCCGCATCACACGCTTATTTAGCCTTCTCAAACGGCACAAAACAGCGGGTAAATAATCGCCAAAACCCTTCGTTTATAAGGCTTTCATGGTCTTGTTATGATAAAATTCAAGCCATGAATGCCTCTTCAACTTCACTGCCAGATGATCCAAATAAACTTAAGGAATTAGTGATTGAATTGCGTGATCAGATCAACGTATTGAAGTCTGAGGTCACCACAAACAACGCCAGGATTGATCACCGGTCAAACACCACTAACCAGTTGATTGAAGCGATTGCCTTAGCCAGGCAGCAGTACTTTAGTTCACGCGGTCAAAAGGTGGATACGGACTCAACGCAGTTATCCTGGCTATTCAATGAAACCGAAGCCCTTGCGGATCAAGACTCAGATGACTCAAACCAGGGTAACGACGAACCCGGCACCGACAAGAAACGAACCTCGCCACGCAAACGTCGAACGGGTGGCCGCAAAAAACTGCTGGATCACTTTCCCCGTATTGAAGTCGTTCATGTCCTTGATGGCGATAATGGCCATTGCGATCACTGTCAGGGGGAATTGAAAGTATTGGGTGACAAGACCAGCGGTCAGGTTGAGCTGATACCGCTAACGGTCAAGGTGATTAAACATATTAAAAAGACGTATCACTGCGCGAATTGCCAACAAGGCATTAAAGCGGCAAAACTGCCACCCCAACCGATTCCCGGCAGTATCGCCAGCCCGGGTACACTTGCCTGTGTAGCGGGCCATAAGTTTGTTAACGGTCTGCCGTTATACCGCCAGGCACAGGATTTGAAACGGGTTGGGATGCCGATCAGTTGTTCGACTCTGACAAGATGGATGATAAAGGCCGGGATACTGATTCAGCCGTTAATTAATTTATTGAATGACCAGCTGCTGATCTACGATATTATTGTCATGGATGAGACGCGTTGCCAGCTGTGTTGAAGAAATTGAAGCGTTGTTGCCGTTCAAACCCATTGTTGAACTGGAACAGGCGGCATGAGTAAACGTGAGCGCAATCGAGTCGCCGAGATTATGGAATCAACGTTGCCACTGTCGTATGATGAACTGGTTACCCTGCATAACATGATTGTAGATCGTCTTGACTATCTCGAAACAGCCGAGACGCACAAGCGCATGCTGGAATTTACACCGGGTTGCCGGGTCAGTTTTGAATCCAAATTTGGCCGTGAGACGGGTGTGATTACCAAGTTCAACCGCAAGACGGTCAGTGTAGTGACCGATTCGCACCGCCGCTATAATGTAGCGCCGCAGTTATTGCGTAAGGAAGTTGAGGCCAGCACGCAAAAACCTAATCTGGTGATTCATCCCAGAAACCATAAAAAATGAAGTCCAGAAACAAACCGCTTACGAATGCTCCCTGCCCATGTGGTAGTGGCAAGAAATACGAACGCTGTTGTGGCGCAGACGTGTCAGCGCACAGCGGTTCCACTCCTGCCGACAATGCAGCTCAGCAGCTGGCCGAGGCTATTCAAGCCAGTGGTGCATCGACGCTTGACGAAATGAATGAGCTTGCTCGAAACATTTATACGCAGCGCAATGAACGACCGCTGGACGATTTTTTAGGGCTGTCGCCAAACCAGATGCAGGCCATGTTGTATTCGCCTCTGGATGCGCCGCAACTGGTGACGTTTGATAACAGTTGGTATCCAGAACAGTCAATCGCGATTGACCTATTTAAGGCGCTAGTGACGGGTGTTGGCGATGGAGGTATCAAAGCCACGGCACAGGGGAACCTGCCGATAAAGTTATGCCGTGAAATTCTGGGCAGCGGGGAGCATGATGAGCTTTCGAGGTTGCGCCGAATTCGTTCCGAAGTTGAATTTGAGAAGCTGCATACAGTACGGCTTGTGAGCGACTTGGCGGGGTTAGTGAAGCGCCGTAAAAATCGATTCTATATCACCCAACGAGGAAGGCAACTTTCCTTACCCGAGAACCGTGGTTGCTTGTTTCATGCACTCTTCAGGACCTATGTGAGCAAGTTTAATTGGGGCTATCGCGACGGATATCCTGCCGCGACGTTTATTCAGACAGCGTGGCTGTTTTCGTTGTACTGCTTGTCGCTCTTCGGCCAGCAGTGGCAAAGCTCTCGCTTTTACGCTGAGCAATTTGCCCAGGCGTTTCCTGCCGCGATCAATGAAATGGATGAAGATGGCTATTTTGCTCCAGAACAACAGTTTCGGGCGTGCTACGCCACACGAACCCTGGAACGTTTTGTGCTCTTTTGGGGGTTGGCCGAGATGCGTACGAGCCAACCTAAAAAACTGTACTCGTATGAGTATGAATTACGGGCACCGAGTCTGTCTGATTGGCTGCATTTTCATTGTTAAGAGTAACCGCTGTAATAACCGTTTTTAATGCAGTGGTTACGCTTGCCCGTTCAATCTGATGGAACAAATGCGCTGTCAGCACACGCATGGGCAGTCAAAGGCAGCGTCTAACACCGGATTCAGACCTGTTGTGATTGTGGTTGCGTGCAATCTGAAGCGGCAATGAATCAAACTCCGGGCAGGTTACCCCAACCCGAAACAGTCGTAACCTCGGCTCGCTAATCTATCCGACCCTTGCATCATTGGTTACAGTTATTCTGTGCATTTCACGCTCATACGGAAGATAATCAGCTGTTGCATAATGCCAGGTATTCCTATTGTCCCAAATAGCAACGGCGCCGGGTGTCCAGTGGAACCGTACCTGGTTTTCCGGTTGGTTAATATGATGATATAGAAAATCCAGCATTTTATTACTATCTGCTGCACGCATCCCGACGATATGTTGCGTAAAGCCCTCATTGATATAGATAAACTTTCGTCCGGAGACCGGGTGGGTTTTAATGACAGGGTGAATAGCGCTTCCAAATTTTTGATGTGC
>JAHEKD010000040.1:0-1608 GCA_024638545.1 Gammaproteobacteria bacterium | reverse complement strand
GAAGGCCGACAGGCAATGTTTCCCATGCGCGCGATAAAGACAGCCATAACGTATCACCGCCACAATCCGGAACAGTTCGAGCCACCAGCAGCGAGGCAAATGGCGGATTTTGCTTAAAAGTGACGTCTGTATGCCATCCATCCGTATCAGGCGGGTTGTCGGGCCCGTTACGTAAAATCATTATATTTTCGTAATGCTCATGATGCGGGTAAACTGGATGTGGTGGCTGTGGCTCACCGAATGATCTTGCCAGCGCCAGGTGGTTTTCCGGGCTAACATCCTGATCTCGAAAAAAAATCACCTGATGCTCTATTAGGGCATCGTAAATTTCGTCGACGGTTTTGTTATCCTGTGGCTTATTTAAATCAACACCTTCGAGTTCGGCGCCAATCGCCGGTGTAAGCTTGCGCACCTTAATTTTCATATGCCTGTTCGTGGGTTAGCCAATATTGTCACAATCGTTAATTTTACCCGCAATGTTCAGCCAGGGAGAATTTATTCAAAAATCAGTTATGATGATAACCCGCTAGATTCAGGAGTCTCCGGATCTATAAGAGAGATTGACAAAGAAGACTGTTGTGAATTCAATGAGTCAACGCAACACTTTCAAACAATACTTCATTTGGAGTGCACTAGTCCAGAGTTTTTCTAGCCCGCCCGGATATATCCTGTCCCGCTAAAATCTTAACTGGCGAGTGCAGTCTCTTGCGAGTAACTTTCGCTGATAGGCCTGGGTGCGCCGATATAAAAGCCCTGGGCATAATCAATATTGAGCAACAGGATTTGTTCGTATATCTCTTTACTCTCTACACATTCCGCAACGGTTTTGATGCCCTGAGAATGGCAAACCGAAACAATCGACCGGACAATTTTCCGGTCCAGCTCATCAGTTACTGCGCCGCGAATAAAATTACCGTCAATTTTAACCATTTCAATTGGCAGCTCCTTCAAATACTGAAATGATGAAAGGCCGGATCCAAAGTCATCCAGTGCGAATGTAAATCCTGACTCTGTCAGATGATTCATAACCTCTGCTGTTTTTTCAAGATTGTCAATGCCGATGGTCTCAGTAATTTCGAAGCAGATATACTTGCAGTCGATATTGTGCATGGTCTGAAGCTCCTGGATGAATGGCAGAAAGTTGCCTTCAACCAGAGTTTGGGCTGAGATATTGATATATAACTTTTCGAATGAAAATGCCTGATTCTCGCTTATCCACTCAAATGCCTTTGTGACAACCCAGCGATCAAGGTCTGGCATGAGTTTGTACTGAATCACTGCCGGTAAGAATGTATCTGTATTTATCAAATTGTCATTTTCATCAAACAGCCGCAGCAAGACTTCAAAGCTGTGCTGCGTGGAATGTGCATGAATTGCAATAATCGGCTGTAAAACCAGCTTGAGCCTGTTTTCCTTCATAGAGTCTGAAAAAATATTCAGCAATTCCAGGTCGCCCCAGTGTTTTCGCACTTCCGGCTGATTCTTGTCGTATTTCCAGACACTATTGCCACCGTTAACTTTAGACAGATAGCAGCTTGCATCTGCCTGTCTTAAAACCTCAACTTTTGACAAACCGTCTTTATCAATCATTAACATGCCAATGCTGGT
>JAHEKD010000039.1 GCA_024638545.1 Gammaproteobacteria bacterium | reverse complement strand
TTGTGATCCGGTGATGGCAATGTCAACTTCCCACTCATCCATCTTGAAATCCATTGACGCTATCGAACTTACACCATCAACATACAGCATTGCGGGATGCCCGGCCTCGTCAAGCACTTCGCGGATTGCAGCGATATCACTCTTCACACCTGTCGCCGTTTCGTTGTGAGTAACCAGCAGTGCTTTAATCTGGTGAGACTTATCGGCTTCAAGAGCTATACGGAATTTTTCTGCCGGTGCGCCATTTCCCCACTCCTCTTCAATGATGGTCACATCAAGTTTATGGCGCACACACAGGTCAATCCAGCGGTGTGAAAATTGGCCATAACGAGCGATGAGGATTTTGTCATTGGGTGAGAGCGTATTTGTAATGGCGGCTTCCCACCCTCCAGTACCTGTTGAGGGAAATATAAACACCGTTCCGGAGCTGGTTTTCAGTATTTTTTTAAGCGCTGTAAATGTAGGCTTGAAGAATTCCACAAAGTCAGGCGCACGGTGGTCCTGGGTCTGTACATCAATAGCGCGTCGTATTCGATCAGGAATGTTGGTGGGCCCGGGAATAAAAATCGGATTTTGAGTTGACATGGATACCTGCCAGGATTGAGTATTATCGGTAGATAGAGTATATATTAATTTCATTAAAAATAAAAATAATTTTCATAACAGATTAAATAGTGTGATAAATATATGAATAATATATATAAAATTATATTTCATTAACATTATAATCAGTGATATATTTGAAGTACAGCTGCATGAATCAAAGGTGCAAGAGCCAGTGGAAATTTCAAAAAATAACCGCCGAGCAGGTCGGCCCTCAAAATCAAAGTCAGGTGCCAGCTCCAGGATGAATAAAACATTGTCAAAAGCGATGCTGATACTTGAGCGCCTGGCCCAGTCAGGCAATGGACTGACTTTGAGCGAACTGTCGATGCAGCTCGGTTTTTCATTAGCAACCATCCACCGGCTCTTGTATACCTTCGAGAGACTTGGATATGTTTACCAGAATCAGGAACTTGGTCTTTGGTTTATCGGCGTTAGGTCCTTTGAGGTCGGGATCGCATTCCTGAACAGAAGGGATCTGGTAACAATATCACGACCAATCATGTTTGAGCTGATGGAGACCAGTGGAGAGACGGTCAATCTATCTATCGTGGATGAAGGAGAAATTGTCTACATCAGCCAGATAGAATCCTATGAAATGATGCGCATGATAGTAAAATTGGGCGGCCGGGCGCCGATTCATGCATCCGGTGCGGGTAAGGCCATGCTGTCCACGTTCTCTAAAAGGCATACTCAGCAGATATTAAAAAAAAAGGGGCTGAAAAAAATCACCGCTAATACCATTTCCTCTACAGCTCAACTTGAATCAGAAATTCAAAAGAGCAGACAACGAGGTTACGCAGCCGATGATGAAGAACATGCGATAGGGCTGCGGTGTTTAGCTGCCCCGATTTATGATGAACAGGCAGCGGCTTGTGCAGCCATATCAATATCCGGTCCGAAAGTTCGTATTTCAGATTTGCGCATGGCCGAACTCGGAATTGCCGTGATGAAGGCTGCAAATCGTATCACTAACAGTCTGGGTGGCCTTAAACCGCAGGCATAGTTGACACTATGTCGAGGACCCTGACCGAGTAAAATGCCCACAGGGCGTGGCAAGGGACCGTCGCAGTAGTAGGGTGGTGAGAAGTGCGGGCTAGACCACGGAAATTGGTAATGCCGATCGAATCACTAGAATGTAGCTGGAAGACGCTGGAAGTCCCTGTACAGCTTGGCGATATGCTCCAAAAAAGCAATACTAAATCAAACAAAGGCAGTTTAAAGAAATAAGCATTATTTTTGAAATATTAAGATTTTTAGACGCCAGGCGAAAATAGGGTCCAAGTCTTATGATGCCTGTGGATTGCAAATAATGTGAATTTTAGTTACTCTTGGCCCAAGCTCGGTTCGAAAGATTAATAGGGAATACGGTGAAATTCCGAAACTGTCCCCGCAACTGTAGTCGATTGTGCAACTTTTACATGCCACTGGGTAACTGGGAAGGCAAAGTCGCACCAGCATCGTAAGTCAGGAGACCTGCCGAGATACTCGCCGCTCAGGTGTGTACGGAGTGATATCATGCCAGGGTGAAGTCTCCTTTTGGCGGCGTGGAATGTACCGTGCACGATTTGTCATTTCTGCACGGGATTTTTTCAAATTGACATTGGGAGATGCTCAGATGCGTAGATCGATTCTTTTCTTTTCATTATTATCAGTTCTACCGTTACTACAGGCACAGGACTCAAAACCACTGGAAATCATCATAACCGGCGGCCTGGTTCCGGTCAGTCGTGACAATGTAGGTACCAGCACCACCTTGATCACCCGCCAGCAAATTGAACAGCGTGGCTATCAGTTTGTTGCGGATATTTTGCAGGATGTGCCGGGTTTAAGCATAGCGCGTAACGGAAGTGCTGGAACGCTGAGCGAGATCAGGTTGCGAGGCGCTGAATCAGACCAGACCCTGGTTTTGATTGACGGTATTGAGGCCAATGATCCTGCATTTAGTTCCAGATTTGATTTTGCTCATTTGCTGGCTGAGAGTGTTGAGCGCATAGAGGTGCTCAGAGGAGCGCAAAGTGCACTTTGGGGCAGTGATGCAATCGGAGGTGTCATTAATATTATTACTAGATCAGGCAAGGGGCTTGATGATAATCAATATTCTGCATCAGCAGAGTTTGGCAGTTTCAGCACCAATAATGGCGCTGTTTCCACGCGTGGCGATTCAGGCTCGCTTCATTATGCGCTATCAATTCAGCGATTTGAAACTGACGGTTTCTCAGCTGCAGATGAGAATGTTGTCGACTATACAACGGCAGAGGGTGAAATTATCAGTACAGGTGGAAACTCTGAAGATGATGGTTATGAAAATACAACGGCTCATTTTAAATTTGGATTCGACCCCACGACTCAATTCAGCCTTGACGGTGTTGTCAGGTATACAGATTTTGAAAGTGATTTTGACAGTTTCACTACAATTCCGGTTGATGGGTTGGAAGATCGGGCTGATGGCAACCAGCAATACTACCTGCTAAAAGCCGTCTACTCGCAGATGGGCGGTGCCTTGAATCATGGCCTGAAATTCTTCAGGAATGAAAGTGATACGGATTTTTTCAGTTCATTTGGGAAAACTGACTCTGAGGGTGAAAAGAATCATTATGGCTATCAGCTTAATTATGAATGGGGTGACGGTGCCGCACAGCAGGGCGTGTCTTTTGTGTTGGAAACTGAACAAGATAAACTGGCATCCACATTCAGCGGTAACCGGAAAGTAGATAATGATAGCGTTGTGGCAGAATACCGTTTTAACAATGATGCATTTGCTGCCGCAGCAAACGCCCGTTACGACGACAATGATTTGTTTGACAATAAAAGCACCTGGCGCCTGGCAGGTTCATGGAAGTATTCGGCGAATGCCCGGATTCATGCAAGTTATGGTACCGGGATAAAAAATCCCACACTCGTGGAATTGTTCGGATTTACACCTGATTTTAGCGGTAATGAAAACCTAAGTCCTGAGCAAAGTAAAGGCGGCGATATTGGAATTGAATACATCGCTCAGAATGCAAGGCATTTTTTTGACATCACGTACTACCATCGTGAAATCGAAGACTTAATTACCGGCAGCGGAAATACAGCCGTAAATATTGATGGCGAGAGCAACAGTAAGGGTGTCGAACTTACCTATGAATTAAAGGCCAGCGATGTTACAAGCCTGCGAGCGGCATATACTTATAATGATACAGAGGACGGCGATGGAAATCAGCTGGTAAGAAGGCCGAAGCACCATTTCTCCGCAGCTCTTGACTATGCAATGCTGAATAAAACGCTGAATCTTGGCATTAATCTAAGGCATGTAAAAGACCGTGTCGATACTGCATTTAATTCTGATTTCACCACCACTGCTGTTGAATTGGATGACTATACTGTTGTCGATTTTGGTGCCCGGTATCGAGTTAATGAATCAGTGTTCGTTAAAGCCCGTATTGAGAATGTTTTCGACGAGAAATATCAGGAAGTATTGGGATACGGTACGGCTGAACGAGCCTATTATCTGGGTCTGACCGGTGACTTTTAAATCCTGCCGCGCACCAACATGACCATCATGGATATTGAATGAGTGGATTAGTCGATCCGAAATAAAGTGGGTTTGTTAAGCACACAGTCAACATTTGAGCACACGGGATCTGTCCGCTTGTTATCACTGAGTCGATTTATAAATAGTCTGGCGCTGCATCTAGCCCGCATTTATCACCACCCTACTACTGCGACGGTCCCTTGCCACGCCCTGTGGGCATTTTACTCGGTCAGGGTCCTCGACATCGTGTCAACGATGCCTGCGGGCCCGTGTGCCGGCACATATGCTGATAACATAATGCCGGCCTTTGGTCGTAAAACCCATAGAGGGCGTATCCATTAACCGTCTCGCTACGAAGTCCGGTGAGAAATGCGGGCTAGAACCATATCGCTCTCTCCGGTGCGAAAATCATCAATGGGGGCGTAATCGTTCCGATTGCCGTAGCTGGTTTCCCGTGAATCAAAATTCTAATCCTAAAACTGCGGGTATATTCGATCTCAGTCACGCAACTTTGAAGGTGGTTTTCATGATCTGCTGTACATTAACCATTGCCTGTGCTTTCGCGGATAATAGGCCCAGGGTTGCTTCAATTAATTTATGCACGGACAGATTAGTGTTGGCACTGGCTGACCAGGCGCAAATTGTTTCATTAAGCTATGTCGCAGCAGACCCGAATTCCATGATACATACAGCTGCTGAGCAAATGAATCTGAACCATGGCCGGCTTGAAGAATTACTGGCCCTCGATGTTGACTTTATTCTCGCGAGTGAATTCGATGATCCAAGATTGTTGCAGCGATTGGGTGAGTTTGGCATCAGTGTCAGGCAATTCGCTGCAGCGCGAACTGTTAATCAGGCAAGGCATAATATCAGATTGATGTCAGAGATTTTAATGCAGCCAGAGCGCGGTGCTTTATTGCTTGACAAATTAAACAGCATTAATCAGCTTGAGAAAATTACTGGTAAACCACGAACACTGCTGCTGGGTGCAAATAATTACATAAGCGGCAAGGACACGCTGGCAAGCAACATCATTGAAATAATGGGTTACTGGAATATTGCCGATGAGGCCAATGTCACTGATTACGGCCGTGTTTCGATCGAGCAGGTCATTGATTTAAATCCCCAGGTGATAATACTGAGCAAATATTCTGATGACTATTCTCGTGCCCAGTTTGTTTTGCATCAGCCTGTTCTGCAGGACCTGGGCAACAAAGTGACTGTTATCAGTGTGCCAACGCGTGAATGGATATGCGGCGACGAAGCACTCGTCCAGGCCTCAAAAAGACTGGTGCCGCAGTAAGAACGCACCTGCTAATGAAATCGCCATCCCAAACCGCCTTGATTACTATGCTTGCCCTGCTGCTGGCAGGCGTTTTTTTTGTTTCGTTATGGGCAGGTCCTATCGATCTTGACCCAATGCAAATTTTCTTCAATAAAGAAGCGACAACGCCGCATGCGCTGATATTTTGGGAGATTCGACTGCCTCGATCCCTGCTGGCGCTGCTGGCAGGCTCAACATTGGGATTGTCCGGTGCGGTTATGCAGGGCTATTTAAGGAATCCGCTGGCAAGCCCGGGTTTATTGGGCAATGCCAGCGGTGCAGCGCTGTTTTCTGTTATATTGCTCTATTTTGGCATTCATTCGGCTTTCTGGTTGCCAATTGCTGGCATGCTGGGTTCGTTTACTGCGCTTATGCTGGTGTTATTAATGGCAGGCAGGAATGCAAGCATGACCGTATTAATTTTATCCGGTGTTGCCATAAATTCTGTTTGTGCAGCAGCAATGGCCTTACTGTTGAATCTTGCTCCAAGTCCCTGGGCTGTGCGCGATCTCTACTTATGGTTGCAGGGCTCATTGTCAAATGTCTCATCCACAGATTTAAAGGTCATGATCCTGCCCTTGGTAATTGGCTGGATGTTACTGCTGCGCCACGCCAGGTCCCTTGATGCACTGACGTTCGGTGAGGATACCGCAATATCCATGGGGGTTGATACTGAACGTGTGCGTATTGCAATTGTTATCGGCCTGTCTCTAGCGATTGGTGCCGTTGTGCCGGTGACGGGAATTATCGGATTTATTGGTCTGGTGGTGCCGCATATATTACGACCTGTCACGGGCTATCTGCCTTCACGATTGCTAATTCCGAGTGCATTAACAGGCGCGATATTATTATTGATCGCGGATTTGTTTGTAAGAGCGTTTTCAAGCGGGCAGGAATTACGAATTGGCGTACTCACTTCGATTATTGGTGGACCGTTCTTTGTCGCTCTGATTATTAAACACAGAAAAACATTATTCTAATGATCACTGCCATGAATTTGTGCCATTCTGCGCCATATCTGGATCGGCTGAATATCTCTGTCCCATCGGGTTCTGTCACCGGGATTATTGGCCCGAATGGCGCAGGCAAATCAACCTTGCTAAAAATGCTCGCCGGTTTGATGCTGCCTTCAAACGGCATAGTTAATCTGAATCAAAAATGCCTGTTCGACATCCCGCACCATCAAAGAGCCCTAGAGATTGCGTACCTGGAACAGCACTCCTTTGTCCACTGGCCATTGACTGTCCGTCAGTTAATTGAACTGGGCCGATTTCCGCATCGTCATAACCCGGCGAATTCGCCCGCAACTGATGCGCTTATCATTGAGAATGTGATCGAACAGGTTGGTGTGGGCAAGCTCGTAGACAGGCGCTTTAATGCTTTATCGGGTGGTGAGCGAGCCAGAGTGATTATCGCCAGGGCGCTGGCTGTTCAGGCGAGCTATTTACTTGTAGATGAGCCGATCGCATCACTGGATCTGAAATTTCAGCTGGAAGTAATGAATATATTAACCAGCGAGGCCAATCGCGGTAGGGGTGTTTGCGTGATTTTACATGATTTGAATCTGGCAGCCGCCTACTGCGACCGTCTGTACCTGCTGAATCAGGGAAAACTGGTCTGCCACGGCCCGGCCGAAGAGGTATTGACACAGCAGACCATCAAATCGACGTTCGGTATTTCTGTCAATGTGGCTAAGCGAGAGAGTCAGATTGAAATTAATCCTGTATTTCCACGTCAGATTTAACTTCACTGCCCCGCATTATGATTACCAGGCTGTGATTTTTTTCGCTACCCATTAACCCGCCGACATGTGGGTATAACTTTATAGGATAACGTACTATCTGTATTGTAAGATATTTGAATTTATGTATTACTGTTGCCGGTGGCTGGCTATCGTCTGCCGTAGTAAAGTCCCACCACATGTTCGGCTTCAGCAAAAAACAGCCAGCGCGAAGCCAATGTCCCTGCCAGGTGTGTGAGCAGGGCAATAATTCCAACAAACAGATTGGCGGGCAGTACGAGTAATATCAGTGCCGGAACAACACACATTAGCATGATCGACCACTTGCGCAGTTTGCCGGCATGTTTACGCCCGACGGTATAAACCATTTCTTTTAGTAAATAATTTGAACCTGTGTGCGGTGGTTCGAATAATCTGACTTTTCCAATACCGCCTAACTGGGTGGCGGTTTCAATCGTTGATCCGCATTCCCCGAATCTTGTATCACCCGTCATCCACGCTACTACCTGCAGGATACCAGCAAGCAGTAACAGGCCGGCTGCAGTCTTAGATTGGCCTGTAAGGATTGCACCACCGGAAACAGCCAGAGTCAGGAATAATGCAGACGTGGTCCAGTGATTCCAGCGCGGTACGGTTTTCATTTGGGCATAAATCATTGAAGTTGCAAATACGGTGACCAGTGAAATAATCGCGCCGATGAAACCAATAGTTGAAGCTGCATATTCAAAGAATATGATGCCAAGGGCATAGATTCCCATTGTCATTAAGGCGATCACGGCAAACCAGCCCTCCCGGCTTAACCAGCTGCTACGCCACTGGGTAAATGCCCGCCAGGCCCGCTGCGGGTTGCCAAGGTGAAATGTTGAGGCAACCAGTCCGATGACTGCACTGGCGAAGGCAAAGAAATAGATCGCCAGCGCGTTCCAGCCGCTTATATCCGGAATGCCGATTCCCAGCCAGAACAGTAACCCAAAGCCAAGGCCGGAGAAAACAGTAAAAATTATAATTGACGGAGCCGGGTGCATCAGAGCGCATCCAGTGCTTTATCAAGCCAGGACAGAAATCCCTTGGGTTCTTTTGCCACAGGCTTTAAGAGAGTTTCGATTTGATCAGAGCTAACCATTTTGTCTTTAGGCCGCGGTGGCAGATACTGATTGATAGGTTTTGTCGCCTGTTCCGGCATTAAATCGAGACTGCCGCGTTCCTTAACCAGCTTACTGACATTACTTTGCGGATCACTGAAATCACCAAAATGCCTGGCGCCGGTTGGACAGGTGCGTACACAGGCAGGCACACGGTCCACCTCCGGCAGATTTTCATTGTAAATGCGATCTACACAAAGGGTGCATTTTTTCATTACGCCCTCTGCTGCGTCCATTTCACGGGCTCCGTAGGGACAGGCCCAGGCACAGAGGCCGCAACCGATGCAGTGCTCTTCATTGACAAGCACAATGCCGTCCTCAACACGCTTGTAGCTTGCCCCCGTGGGGCATACTGTGACGCAGGGTGCGTCATCACAGTGAAGGCAGGATTTTGGGAAATGTATAGTTTGTGCACATCCCTGCTCAGGCTGCACCTCATAGCTGTGAATACGATTTAAAAATGTACCAACAGGGTTAGCACCATAGGCATCAATATCCGATAGCGGCGCGCCATAGTTTTCAGTGTTCCAGCCCTTACAGGCGGTGACACAGGCATGACAGCCAACACAGGTGTCCAAATCAATGACCAGGCCGAGTTTACGCTGGGTCAGTTTTGGTAGATCAGTCATCATTATCTCCAGTGTTAACGTAGTCATTATAACCACAGGTGGACGCGGTCAACATGTTGCGGATTGCAGCACACTGATATGGTGTCTTTTGGGCTGTCATCATTTTCTAACTTTCCAGGTCAGGTTTTTCGGGGCTTGAGCAACGGGTGACTTGATGGGTGCAAAAACAGGCTGCGATTCTTCAAGCGCCTGCGTTTTTTCGATTTTTACACGCAGGTCAAACCATGCAGCCTGACCGGTAATCGGGTCGGAATTTGACCATCGAAGTCCGTCGCCTTTGGTTGGCAATAGCTCATGAATCAGGTGGTTAAGTAAAAATCCTTTTGTGGATTCGGGTGCATTTTCGTCCAGAGCCCAGGCCCCCTTACGCTTGCCAATCGCATTCCATGTCCAGACTGTGTTTTCATTAAGCGCGGCCATGTGCGCGACGGGAACCGTAATTTCGCCGTGGACCGATGTGACTTTCGCCCAGTCACCATCCTTGAAATCATGCTCCCTCCATATCTTGCTTGGGACATAGAGCGGGTTGCGTCCATGAATTTGTCTCAGCCAGGCATTCTGGGTTCCCCAGCTGTGATACATGGCCATTGGCCGCTGAGTCAATGCATGAATCGGATATTCATCTTTGTCAACCATGGTTTCTTCAAATGGTTCGTACCAGATAGGGAGGGGATCATGGGTTTGTTTTATTCTTTCGCGCAGATGATCTGGCGGCTGCCTGTCACCATGACCTTCTGCGGCAAGCTGAAATTTTCGCAGCGTTTCGCAATAGAGATCAAAAACATAGGGTTGCGGCGTCTCGTATAGTCCCAGTTTTACCGCCCAATCCTGATAGGCTGTATTCCAGGGTTTATAATAAGCGGCCTCCTTGGGGACGTGAGTTTCGAAAAATCCGCCATTTGCAATATAGCGATTTAGCTGGTCGGGATTGACATCGCCCCGGCCGATATCGCTACCGTCACTGCCGCGAAATCCGGCCAGCGGGCCAATGCCGGGCCGGCGTTCATGATTAATAATATAATCGGCATAATCTTTATACTTGGCAGTGCCGTCTTCATTGACGAATCCCTGTAAGCCTAAACGTGCGCCAAGGTCACACAGGACTGATTGAAATCCTCTTACCTGCCTGTCAGGTTCGATTACCGGCCAGCGAATCGCATCGGCGGCCGCGTCTGCTTCGCAAATAGGGCGGTCAAGCAAACTGATGCAGTCATGACGCTCCAGATAAGTCGTGTCAGGTAAAATCAAATCTGCATAGGCGACTGTTTCTGATGAATAGGCATCGGAGTAAATAAATTTCG
>JAHEKD010000532.1 GCA_024638545.1 Gammaproteobacteria bacterium | reverse complement strand
TGCCTGCTATTGCCAATCGTGCTTATTAGCAGTCAAGTTTCACTGGCTGACTATTCTAATTTGCCTGTTAGTTCAAACACCAATGCCAGTGTGTTTGTAGCCATTCACGGACTGCAGGGATATTCGGGTGTATACGGTCTGGCAGCAGGTGAATCATCAGCCCGGCTGATGCTTGAGATCAGTAATGAGTTTCATCAAAAGGTCGCCGCTACGGAACGGGTTGAGCTCGACTATGAGCGAACGACTTTAAGGCTGGATTACACCCGGGGTCTGGGCGAACGATTATCTGCAGGTATTCAAATTCCCTTTATCATCAACAGTGGCGGGATTCTCGATGGCCCCATAGAAAACTGGCATGACCTTTTTGGTTTACCACAGGGTGGGCGGGACAATACCGACCGGCACGAATTATTGATCGCTTACTCCGGTAACAATCAGTCCATCCAAATTACTGACAGCGATCAGGGTATTGGGGATATTTCAATTTATGCAGACAGGCCGGTTTTTGAGTCATCCGCCCGCAAATTTAAAGTCAGGGCCAAACTGAAGCTTCCCACAGCAGATCATGAGCAGCTGTTCGGTAGCGGGGGTTACGCCTTCTCGCTGCACCTGAATCTGGCAACAAACCTGTATGAAAACGTTTTTACATACGCAAGTGCAGGGCTGAGTTATTTAACGCAAGGTGATGTGCTGGCTCAACAACAAAATGACTTGATTGCAGCGGCGACAATGGGAATCGGCTGGCAATTCAAACCTGCCGTCATGCTGTCGGCGCAACTTGATCTAAATTCCGAGATTTATAATAACACTGATCTGGATGCAATCAGCGGTGAGGCAGGAATAATCTATGTTTCGGCAAAATACAGTTTATCAAAACAAACCAGCCTGC
Organism: Gammaproteobacteria bacterium; assembly: GCA_024638545.1. Taxonomy (GTDB): domain Bacteria; phylum Pseudomonadota; class Gammaproteobacteria; order Arenicellales; family JAHEKD01; genus JAHEKD01. The sequence goes on along the minus strand of JAHEKD010000532.1, from coordinate 1,716 downwards.
AGCTTGGGTTTACCGAAGACGTCCTGAATAAAGATGCCGGGCCTGATTTTGGACTCAGAATCGGCTTCAGGTTCTAGCCCGGATCTCAGTGCGCCGTGCTACTGCGACGGTTCCTTGCCACGCCCTGTCTGGATTTTACTCGGTCAGGGTCCTCGTGATAGTGTCAACGATGCCTGCGGGCCCTTGTGCCGGCACATATGCTGATAACATAATGCCGGCCTTTGGTCGTCAAACCCATACAGGCCGCATCCTTTAACCGTCTCGCTACGATGTCCGGTGAGAAATGCGGGCTGATGCAGGCCGACCTTTTATCTCATCTGGCGAATCGACTGCAGGCAGTGATCGTTGTGTCTCAGCTGATCCCGAGTCGCTTGTGCATTAACGGGCTTGTCGTCGTGTACTGAACAAACTGCTTGGCTTCTGGATTAATGTGTTTTTGAACACCAAATGCGGCCAGTGCGGCCTCGTGGAAGCCGCTTAAGATAAGCTTTTTCTTGCCGGGGTAGGTGTTGATATCGCCCACGGCAAATATGCCTTTAATGTCGGTTTCATACTTTTCAGTGTCCACGGTGATCTGGTTTTTATCAATACCAAGACCCCAGTTGGCAATCGGGCCAAGCTTTGGCGATAATCCATAAAATGCCAGAATCTCATCAGCAGGAATTTGAATCATCTCATCGTCGAAGGATTTTATCTCAAGACCGGTCAGCCTATCGCCGGCATCATTTTCGAGTATACCCTTGATCATCCCCAGGTAGACATCAAGCTGATCGGCTTTCGATAGTTCTATAACCTGTGCAGCCATTGCCGGTGCGCCACGAAATTCTTCGCGCCGGTGCACCAGCGCGACTCTTTTGGCAATTTTCATGAGTTCCAGTGTCCAGTCGAGTGCGGAATCGCCACCGCCAAGAACGATAACGGACTTATTTTTGTACTTCTGCGGATTAGTGACCCTGTAGTTGATCGTCTGGCCTTCGTATTTGTCTACGCCGGGCTTGCGCAGGGCGCGCGGCTGGAAAGAGCCCAGCCCGCCGGCGATAACAACACAGGCAGAATCAAAGACAGTATCAGCAGAGGTTTTGACTTCGAATCGGCCATCATCTTTTTTTGTCAGGTCTGTGACCTCCTGATTCAGATGATAGTGTGGCTCAAAAGGTTTGGCCTGTTCAATTAAGCGGTCAACTAACTCCTGGCCGTCGACAATCGGCAGCGCCGGGATATCATAGATGGGCTTGTCAGGATAGAGTTCACTGCATTGGCCACCGGGATGTTGCAATGAGTCAACAATGTGCGTTTGTATACCCAGTAAACCCAGTTCGAAAATTTGAAACAAGCCGGCGGGGCCGGCGCCGATAACAATACAGTCACATTTAATGGTCATTGATTTCAGTTGGTTTTTAAGAATACAGGGGCTGGATTCTACAGGAAAATCAGTGTTTTCCAAACCAAATGATGCGATTGGATTGCCGTATTCGTTGTTAAGTTTAGCGTTCTAAATGATAGAATATTCAACGTGAAACAAGCTGCTGAACAACAACAATTGATATTTGAACCCTCGGGTTCACAGTTTCATCCGGGTGTCCGGCGATGGTTTGAGACAGCGCTTGGTGAGCCGACGCAGTGCCAGTCACAGGCGTGGTCGACAATTCAAAAAAATCAAAATGTGCTGATCACAGCGCCGACGGGTTCGGGTAAAACGCTAGCCGCTTTTTTATC
>JAHEKD010000038.1 GCA_024638545.1 Gammaproteobacteria bacterium | reverse complement strand
ATCTGCGGCGGAGGACTGAATAGAATGACTTCTGACAAGAATAATACCGGTTTCTGTCTTTTCCAGACTTTTCTCGAATTGTCCAAATTTCAACAGCGATTCAGCATAAATAGAATAAAAAAAAGGTAGCGCGATACCTGCTCCTAATTTTAAATAAAGCTGAATTCCGTATTCAATCTGTTTAAGTCCTGCATCGGCATCATCCAGAAACACTCTTGAACAGCCTGATAACACGTGCCCCCAGGCAGCCCAAAGCTGAAAGTTGTGTTTTTCCGATAACTCAATACCTCTTGTTGACACCTGAAGCGCCCGAGTAAAATCCTCCAGTGCAAAATGAACTGACGCATAGAATCCCAGCCCCCAGGTCAGGCTTGGAAAGTGTTCATGCTTTTCAGCCAGTTCGATTGAAGCCCGGGCTCGCTTTAATGATTCATCAGGGAAACCCAGGTAGAGTAGATTTCTTGAAGCGTAAAACAAAGAAACCACCCCGGGATCCACCGAAAAAATATAGGCATGCTCGCGATGTAAATCACGATCATAAAGCTCAGAGACCCGGGTTATGTAGTCTTGAGACTGAATGAATTTCCCCAGCCAGAACGCTTCCATTGCCTGCGATAACAATGACTCTATTTTTAACTCATCAGTTTGATCACGCCTGGCAATGTGATCCAGTTGACTTGTAATTTTTGTGGCATTTTCCAAATCTCCCGTAAGAAAAACATTACCCCACAACCCTCTTAGACTCGTAAACAGCTGGCGGCTGTCATTTTTCTTTTCACTTAGTTCGATTGACTGCTTGTATATTGATTTAACCTCCTCAGATGCCCAACTTTCCACCGCCATTAGGGAGGGACCCATCTGAATCAACAACTCCAGTCGCAGGTCTGCATGCTCATCATCTGTCAGCATATCCAGGGCCATTCGGAAATGACTCACCGCTTCAATGTTTGCAGAAAGTCTTTGAGACTTTACACCGGCAAGTTGCCAGGCGGTGACAGCCTGCATGGTATTTCCTGCCTGACTATGGTGATAGGCAAGCAGTTCAGGCTGTTGCTCAAGAAACACCGGTTGCTGTTTGCGGTAAGCATTGATTATTTTCTGGTGGATAGACTGTCTCTGTCTTCTCAATAACGCATCGTGGACCGCATCGCGCAATAGCACATGCTTGAATTCATACAGTTCCCCTGACTGCTCTTCGACCTGGTAAATGATATCGGCATCAATCAGGTTTGTGAGCGAGATATCAAAAAGTTCATCATCAATCTGCGCCACCGTTTTTAATATTTTCCTTTCAAATTGACGGCCGATAGCGGAGGCTAGCTGAACCAGCCATTTTTCATTAGAGAGTCTGTCCAGACGCGACATGAACAAATCATGCAAGGACTCTGGTGCAAACGATATTTTTTCTGAAATTACATGCAGTTCCTGCCTGGAATAATCCTGATCCAGTATATTTAACTCCTGCAAATATCTGGCAGACTCCTCAAGATATAATGGATTACCGTTACATGAATCAACCAGCTTACTCAGCAAAAAATCGGGCAATTCTGACTTGGCGATAATGCCATCAATTAGTTCTGCACTTTGTACATCATCAAGTCGTTTAAGCTCAAGTGACAGATCAACCGGCAACTGCATGTCTGCACTTTCTCTTGAAGTGGCCAGCAAACATACGTTTGAAAAATGCCTGTCATTCAAGAATTTCAGAAAAAACTCTCTACTGGTTGGATCAACCCAGTGCAAATCCTCAACTACAATCAACAAAGGTTTCTTACAGGATAATGATTGCGCAATAGATACAAATATCCTGTAAATCAGGTTTTTGTAGTTCTCAGGATCACGCCTGGAAACAGTGCCATGGATAAAATCCAAAAGCAGATCTATATTTGAATCAAGTACTGCATGCTCGAAACAATTCAGTTTTTTAAATAGAATTTTCAAACGCCGTCTGGATTTGTCTTTATCGCGCCCTGCTCCCCGACTGAACATTTCGATAAATGGATGCAGTGCAGTTTGAGTATGATATGCAGAACAGTTGAAGACGATGGTCGAATGCTGCTCGGACTTTAACCACTGACGAAAAGACCAGAGTAATCTTGATTTACCAATACCGGCCTCTCCGACAATAACCATTGACAGAAATTGACCCTGCTTGCAGTATTGCCAGCTTGCCTGCAGTTTTTTTATTTCTTCATCGCGGCCCGTTAGCGGTATAAGGCCTGCAGTGCGATTGCCCTCAAAGCGTTCTGTTTTGTCAAGCCCGGCAACGACCCTGTATGCCTGCACTTGTTTATCAACACCTTTTATCTGCTGTTTGCCAAGACATTCAACACTAAAGAAACCTTTTACATTACGGTAAGTTGACTCACTGATGACAATCACATTGTCGTCCGCTTTAGACTGTAATTTTGCAGCTATGTTGGGCGTTTCACCGACGATGCCCATATTCTCAACAATCTCTCCCGAGCCGATATCGCCAATAACCGCTCTGCCACTATTGATGCCGATTCGCACTGCAAGACTTACATTACTATAATTATCTTTAAGCCTAATCTTTGAAATTTCGTCAACAATATCAATCGCTGCATAGACAGATCTGAGGGAATCATCTTCGTGCGCTTTTGGATAACCGAAATAAATCATCACGCCGTCGCCCTGGAAATCTGCAACATAGCCATCCCATTTCTTAATCACGCTCATGCACAGGTCCCTATACTGAATCAGTATCTCACTTAGATCCTCCGGATCAATTTGTGTGGAAAGGCCGGTTGAGCCAACCAGGTCACAAAACATAACCGTTAGATGCCTGCGCTGTGTCTGCAGTGACCGGTTTTCCGAAACCTGCTGCGCAGACCGTTGGTCAAGCCTGGAACCACATTGTGAACAAAACAGGGCGTTTGCTGCAAGTTCGGCCTTACACTGATGGCACTTGAGTGTGGCCGGCTCCTCACATAGCGGACAGCTCTTGAGGTCTTCTGGTATTTTTTGTTTACAACTGGTGCAATACATAAATATTGCCTGTCATTGATTTAAAGTTTTGCGCGGTCTTGGCTTTGTTAATTATAGTATGATCCACTTGGATCTTTACAATAGTTATGGTGGACTGCTCGTCCAGCAAAACTTTCGGACTCGAGACGCCAAACCCCTCTGAGCACAGCATATACGCAATTCTCACCATCTCGCTACTGCGACGGTCCCTTGTCACACCCTGTGGGCATTTTACCCCATCAGGCTTCGACATAGTGTCAACCACGCTTGCGGGTCCTTTGATCGCAAATCCCATGCAGGGCGAATCCTTTAACCGTCTCGCTAAGAAGTCTGGGTAGAGGCGCACTGAGAAATCCGGGCTAAATGCTCCAGCAGGCCCTGCAGGTAACATGCGCCAGTGCTATCTACGATGAGAAAGCCCGCTTTAGCCGGCCTGCACCATCATGAATAGTGCTAATGGGTCACGATTATCAGGCATTCCCAATTAACATGCCGGCTCCAAACACCAGGGCTCCGCCCAATGCAACCTGAAATATCGCCCTTGGCCAGGGTGTTTCCATGTATTTATTTTGTATCCATGTAATCACCCATAGCTCGATGAAAACGACGATGATCGCGATGGTTGTTGCTGTCCAGAAGTCCGGAATCAAATAGGGTAAAGCATGACCGAGGCCACCAATCGTCGTCATTATGCCAGTCGCAAGCCCGCGCTTTATGGGTGAACCCCTGCCAGAAATGACGCCATCATCAGAGGCAACTTCTGTGAAACCCATTGAAATACCCGCCCCCAATGAAGCCGCCAGGCCTACCAAAAATGTCTGCCAGGTATCGCCTGTGGCAAATGCAGCAGCGAAAATTGGTGCCAGCGTTGATACAGAACCATCCATCAAACCCGCCAGTCCCGGCTGTACATAAGTCAGGATAAACTGTTTATGCTCTGTTTTCTGTTCTGCTTCCTTAGCTTCTTCTGAGAGATATTTGTCCTCAAGTCGCTTGGCAAGGTCGCCGTGTTCTGCCTCCTCAACGGCCAAATCACCAAGTAACTTTCGGGTGTCTGCATCTTGCGACTGCTGGGCTGCTGCCAGGTAAAAGCGTGCTGCCTGTCTTTCCATCTCTTCAGCTTGTGCCCGCATTTTTTCAACCGGCTGATTGTGCATCAGCCAGTCGGGTTTCCGCTCGTAGTAGCCGCGGACATGTTCCCTGCGAATCAAGGGTATAGTATCGCCAAAACGCTTTTTAAAAATATCGATCAGACGATTCCTGTGCTCGCTTTCCTCTTCAGCCATTTCTTCAAATATTTTTGCTGTATCAGGGTACTGATCGTTCAGGGCCTCAGCGTAGGCAAGGTAGATACGGCCATCATCCTCTTCCGATGAAATGGCCAGCGCCAGAATTTCTTTTTCTGACAGTGACGAAAAGTCGCGTTTACCGACTCTGAAAAAACGGCTTAACATTGAAATTTCCTCAGCTAATCAAGCTTTAATTTTTTTTACAGGACAGATATTAACAATATTTATCCTGCCTGGATAATAATTACATAAAAGAGGCATCAAAACAGCACCATCCAGATGTAAAATTCAATTTTCCAACCTCAAGAGACAAATTATGATAACTCGAATCAACAGCAGCCAGCGAATGAGCCAGGCAGTTAAACATAACGGTATAGTATATCTTGCCGGACAAGTGGGCACCGCTGGGGACAGTGTTGCACAACAAACCCGGCAATGCCTGCAGAAAGTGGAGAACTTATTGTCCGACGCAGGCTCCAGTAAATCTCAGATATTGCAGGCAATCATATGGCTGGATGACATGGCAGACTTTAATGAAATGAACCAGGTCTGGGACAGCTGGATGACGCAGGCAAATGCGCCCGCACGCGCAACGGGTGAGGCTCGGCTCGCTAATCCGGACCTCAAAGTCGAGATCATTGTTACCGCTGCCTGCGCACAGTAAGGTTAGTCAGCACAGCGATTAAGTCAACATTCAGGCCTTGAACCGATTTAAACGATAGGGCCTGAGATCAATGCCCGTCGCTTGTTCGCAAACAATATTTGCCAGTACGATACCCGTCCCTGGTGCCATGCCTAATCCAAAGTGACTATGGCCAAACGCAGCATATAATCCAGGCAGATCCGGCATTTCGTCTATGACGGGCAGGTTATCAGGAAGTGATGGACGAATGCCCATCCAATGCTGTGTCTTTGAGACATTTAATGCGGGCAACAGGCGCTTGGTAAGCGGCTTCAAGATATCGGCACGCCTGTAGTTCGGCTTCGCATCGATACTGGCAAATTCTGATGTTCCTGCGCTGCGAATACCTGATTCCATTGAGCTTACAACAATTTTAGCTTCAATATCCTGGATAGAGTTTCTAACTTCAACCTGGGGATTCAAAAATTCCAAATGATAACCTCGCTCGGCAATCAGCGGCAGTTTTATTCCAAGGTGAGCAATTAAACCTGCAGACCAGACACCTGCACAAACAACAACTCTTTCAGCTTTGATGGTTTTTTCCGTCGTCGCTAATTCATAACCACCATTAGGATTTACATTCAGTGTTTTAATTTCTACCTTTGAGAATGATGCACCATGTGAAAGCACCTTGTCGGCCAGCACTTTACACAATTTCCCTGGCGAGAACGCCCGGGCCTGATCTTTAATAATAATCGCGCTATGATATTCACCTGATATGGCCGGTTCGATTTCCTTAAGTTGCCCTGCATTGACAAGTTCAACCGGTGCGCCATGATCAATTCGCAATTGCCAGGCTAGATCCCGGATATTCGGCACAGACCGGCCACGGAAAACATTTACATAAAAACTGTCTTTTAAAACATGCTCCTGCCCGGTACCACCCAGATATTTTTTATAAAGGTCAACATTGTCCTTGACCAGCACATACATGGCATCAGAAATTGATCTCAGACGACCGGGGCGCGAATTTGTAAAAAACCTTATTGACCACAAAGCAGCTGGCAGAAGATTTTGCCACTGCAGTCTGACCGGACCTAGTGGATCGAACAACCATTTCGGCACCTGTTTCCAAACCCCTGGCATACACTGTGGAACACACGACCAGGGTGAAATCACACCGGCATTACCATAACTCGTCGCCTCCCCGGGCTCACTTCTGTCAATAAGGTGTACAGCGAAGCCCCTCTCCTGCAGGGATAAGGCACAGCAGACACCGATTATCCCTGCCCCGATAATAACGATGTTATCGGCGTCTTTATTTGCAAAGCTCACGAATAGAAAGTTTAATGTGCAACTAGCGAACGCCTTTTGGAGACGATCTGATAGATTAATGTAGGCATGGCAATCGCTAATGCGGCCAGATCGGCCTGGAAGCTGGGTGCTATCATGACTAATCCGGATAGGGCAAATAATATTCTCTCTATGGCGCTCATATTGGTCAGAAAGTAACCCACCACGGCAGCTGATAAGAAAAATACGCCAATAATACAGCTGCTGGCCGTATATGAAAATTCAAGCAAATCAAAACCTGCTGAGGAAACAAACAGCAATACCGGCGCATATACAAAAGCCATGGGTGCCAGGACTTTTCCCAGTCCCAGCGTAAATGCCGAGATACCTGTTCGAAACGGATTGGAGTTTGCAATTGCGGCGGCGGCGTAAGCAGATGTACACACTGGCGGTGTTATTTCTGCGACAACGCCATAATAAAGAACGAACATATGGCTGGCGATCGGTGGAATACCAAGCTGAGCTAGTGCGGGCTGAGCTACCGAAACCAGCATGATATAGAGCGCTGTTGTCGGCACACCGGCACCCATGAGGATACAGGCCAGAGCGATAAAAACCAGGCTGATAAAGAGCGTCAGGTCCGGGACGCTAAATAGCTCAAACGAGCCCAGGGTGAACAGACCATGGAGATCTGTGCCTAGCGCAGAGGCGGCCTGAGTCACCATGAAACCAATTCGAAATCCTACACCCGTTGTGTTAATGACACCAATAACAATACCAACTGCCGCCGATGCAGCACCGACAGCCAATGCGTACTTCACGCCAGTCTCAAATGTATCTGCCATTTCTTTGACAGAATTTCTGCGCTGCGGGTTTAGCGTGGCGACGATTGCACCAATCATTAATATAGACGACATGGGCAAACTGAATCCGCCATTTGACAGTTTCCACAAGACAAAACCAATGAACGCAACCGGATAAACCAGGGTAAGCGGCTCTCTGACACGTGACATGCCCGCGATCAGTGCCAGTGAAATGCCGCAAAATGCAGACATATACGGTGTATAACCAGAGAACAGCACGACTAGCAGTCCTATCAGAGGTACTATATTTGCCCAGCCGTCGCGCCAGACCTCGCCGAGTTTAGGCAGCATCTCGCGCGATAGTCCCTGCAAATTCAGGCGCAGTGCCATCAAATGCACAACCGAAAAGACACCGACGTAGTGCAGAAATGCCGGGAAAATTGCCGCAATCACAATCGTGGTATAGGGTACTTCCAGGAATTCCGCCATGATAAACGCGGCAGCGCCCATTATTGGCGGTGTAATCTGACCACCGGCAGACGCAGCTGCCTCGACGCCGCCTGCGAAATGGCCGGGATAGCCAAGCCGTTTCATGTTGGGAATTGTCAGTGCGCCGGTAGAGACTGTGTTGGCCACCGATGATCCCGATATCGTACCGAAAAAGGCTGAAGACACGACCGAAACCTTAGCCGGACCACCGGTGTAGCGACCAGCCAGAATGGTGGCGTTATCGATGAAGAGCTGTCCAAGCCCTGTCCGCTGAGCAATAACGCCGAATAACACAAAATGGAAAACAATGGTAGATACCACCCACAGCGTGACACCAAAAATGCCCTCCTGGGGAAAATACATCGACGAGACAAAGGTTTTGAATTTCACGCCCGGATGTTGAAGGATACCGGGAAATACTGGTCCCAACAGCGCATAGGCCATGAAGATACAGATAATAAGTGGCAGGACCCAGCCCAGTGTACGACGAGCGATATCGAGCACGAGAACGATCAGTATACAGCCAAAGACCATATCATAGGTATTAGGATTTCCCATCCGAAATGTCTGCTCATCAATACCCAGCATCGGGATGCCGTGCCAGGCAATACCCAGATAAAGTGCCGAAGCAACACCGAGAACCATCAGAATCACATCCAGATACGGCACCCCCCCCAGACGGAATACCCCCGTTCTTAAATCAAATGCCGACTTGGTTTTGAAAAGCGGAAACAGTGCGTATGTCAGGATAAACAGACCCGAAAGATGCCATCCCATGTGCCAGAAATCCGTTGGCAGCGCGAATCCCGCAGTCAGGTAATGATAGATTGCAAACGTCAGTGCGATATAGCGAAGGAATTTTGCGAATCCCTGCGACACTGACCGTGTCGCAGCACCTTCGTCAAATTTTTCCTCTATAAGCGCCAGCTCCTCTGCTGACAACTGTTCAGTGTTCTTATCACCTGCGTCGCTCATGGATTGCTCCATCATGTTTGTAATCAATCGAAAACGCCGAGTGGCGGGCCTGAATGCCCGCCACTTGGTTTATAACGCCAGGAAAGGCTGTTTTAGTTAAGCAGCCCGGCTTCCTTGTAGAATTTTTCGGCACCCGGGTGAAGCGGCACACCAAGGGCAGCAATACCATCCAGCGCTGTATCGGGAGTGATCTGCTTGCCTTTGGCATGGCCGTTATCAAGCAGGTTGCGAGTGTTGTCGTTCCAAAGTGCCTGCGTGATACCGTAGACAAGCTCTTCAGAAAGATCCGATGACACCACTAGCAGGGCTGATACCGCCGGGGTTTTAACCTCATAATCAACGCCTTCATACACTCCTGCCGGAATCATCGACGGAATATACGCAGGGATAATCTCGTTTATCTTGGTCAAATCCTCGTCACTGAAGCTATGCAATTCCATGCCTTTGGTTGTTGCGAGCTGCACCATAGCAGAAACTGGCCATCCTGCAGCATAGAAGTAGGCATCAAGCTGACCATCAGCCAAACGCTCGGCGGACTGGCTGTTGTTGAGTTCTGCTTCCTCCATATTGTCACGGGTCACGCCCCAGGCTTCAAGCATCTGCAATACGGCAACCTGTGTTCCGGAACCTGCCTGAGCAATACCTACCCGCTTACCGGCCAGGTCACCGAGGTTATTGATAGATGATCCTTTTGGCATGACCAGGTGCAGGTCTTCAGGATAGAGGTTCGCAACAATTCGGAGCTTCTCGTGCGGCTTGCCGTCAAACTTGCCCTCACCCAGATACATAGAGCGTGTCACATCAGCAGCTGCCATTCCAGCTTCCAGTTCACCGTTTTGAACGGCCGTATTGTTGAATACCGACGCAGTTGTCGACTGCGCAATTGCTATAAGCCCGGGAACACCGCACTGCCCTCCTTCTTCACAGGGCCGGGAGCCTGGCGGCGCCGAAATACCGTTCGCTATGGTTCCCCCAATGGGGAAATAGGTACCGCCGGCACTGCCTGTCCCGATTCGGAAGAAGGTCGGATCCTCAGCCTGTGCCACACCGGACAACATTACAACACCACTGATCGCAGCAGCAAAAAGAGTTTTACGAAATATCATCTTTCACCTCCGTTTTGGTCATTTCAAGAAAATTGTCTGTCGGAAAGCAACCTTAGCACTGCCCGATCATTCAAACAAATTGAAATATACTATAAATCTATAAAAATAATTTATTTTGTTGGCAATGAAATAAAAAACAGATTAGGGCTTTCAAAGAATTAATGCTTACGGGTAACGTGTCGCAAGCAGCCCGCAATCTGCATCGCACCCAGCCTTCGATTAGCGCCCTGATATCTGGTCTTGAACAAGAGCTGGGTATGCGGCTTTTTGAACGACGCAAAGGACAATTGCATCCTGTACCGGAAGCACGTTATTTGCTTGAGGAAACTATTGCCATACTCGATAAGATATCGTGAACCGAGCGCACGATGAAAAGCATGCGCGATCTTGAAAAGGGCAGAATATAGAGTCGTGGCAATGCCGGGTCGAGGCGTATTCTTCCTACCTGATTTAATCACACGTTTTATAAATAATCGAAAACAAATTAAAGTTGAGCTCATTTCACGTCGTTCGTTGCAGAAAGTAGCAATCATCACGCCGCTATATCGCCCGTTATCCCGTTTGGCGCAGGCTTTCGCTCATAGACTTAAGCATGAAATCAAGCGCATCCAGGGCTGGTATTCACATTAACCTAATTTAAACAATCTGATTTTCTGGAAAACGGCGTAAACGCTTATCCCGAGCGTATCGGCAACAAGATCAAGTACCGAAAAGGTCCTGTACCCA
>JAHEKD010000531.1 GCA_024638545.1 Gammaproteobacteria bacterium | reverse complement strand
CGTTGCAGATGGAAAGGCAGTCGTTCGATGCACGATCGTATTTAACATCGGTAATGGCGGGTTTAATTTGGCCGCGGTATCAAAGACTGAGCCCATCACCGTGTTCGCATCAATGGTGTTATCAAACAGGTTAATAAAACCAACCTGGGGTGCAGCTTTATAACCCATCCGAACCCCGTCCACTTGTTTGCTTCGTACCGATTTAACCGCCCCGCGAACAAACTCGCGTGAAGAAGCAGACTCAGGTTGGATTGGCGTTAAGATAAAATCAGCAGCATAAATGCCTAAATCGTTATATTTACCCTTCTTTGTACCGATGGTATCAATAAAGATAAAATCATAGTCATTTCGAAGCCTATCAAGACAAATTCGAAGTCTAAAGGAGCCATCGGCCGCTCTTCTAATCGTATCTTCTAACTCACCGTCTGGGTCATCACAGTAGATTAAATCAAGATTGTTTATTACTGTATGAGAGATGACATCATTGATGTTCACCTCCTCAATCAGTCGCCTAAAACCAAAATCGGCCACTTTTTTAATGGTGTAATGCGAAGACAGGGTTTGTTGGGGATCGGCGTCCACCATCAATACGCTGTAGCCGAAATCGGCTAACAAGCCTGCTATATTTGCGGTTATGGTTGACTTACCCGTCCCCCCTTTGGGGGAAAGTACCGTGTTTATCATATGTATCTCCTGTTATTAGCCAGTTTTTTACGCTGCTAATGTGGGAGACCATCACACGGGTCAAATCTTAACCGAAAAATTTAAGAGACAAGAAAAAAAGGTGTATAAATTGGTGGGCCGTGGGCGGCTCGAACGCGCGACCACCTGATTAAAAGTCAGATGCTCTACCAACTGAGCTAACGGCCCTTTTAGATTCTGAATCTAACGACTAAACACTGAACAGAATATGAGTTTAGCCTTATTACGAGGGTGCAGATTATCCTTTTTGGCTGTCACGCTGTCAACAGCAAGATTATGGTTGTTGCTTACCGCATTTCTCACCGGCGAGAGATGCTGGCTAAAGGTTTTTCAGCCGTTCTCGGGCAAAATCCGCGACTCGCTCGTTCGGATACTTCACAATAACGTCATTGAAGACATTGCGTGCATTTGCAGCGTCGCCCTGTTCGTAATAAATATAGCCTGTTTTTAAGAGTGCATCAGGCGCCCGATCACTGCCTGGATAATTATTCACCACATTGTTAAAAGCCTGCAGGGCGCTGTTGAACTCGCGGCTCACATAGTAGGCCTCACCTGTCCAGTACTGCGCGTCATCGGCAAAAGTGCTGGTAGGATAGCTGGCCAACAGGCTCGAAAACGTCTGGATTGACTCATCATACTGCCCCTGTTTTAACTGATCGAAACCGGTGTTATAGATTTCCTGTGCAGAGAGTGAACTCGTTGCCTGGGGTAAACTGTCTGTCGGGGGCGTAACCTGGACATCCTGCTGCCCGGCTGAATCCTGCCCGATACTCACTTCGATCTCCTGGGTTTGTGCAGGAAACTCTGGCTCCTGGCCAGGCTGTGGCGGCACGCCAATTCCTTCATTATCGACAATAACGGCTGAGCCGGTCGGATCCTCATAAGTATATCCCGGCAGTCCTTCCGCTCGATAAAGGCGATCCAGCTCAGCCTGTTGAGATTGTGTGCGCCGACCAAGCTGATCGAGCTCGTACTGTAATATCTCAACCTGGTTCTTCAACTGTGCATTCTCAGCTTCCAGCTGATTGATCTCTGATAGCAGGCTTAAGGAACGGTTTTCAGTCGAATCTGTGACTTCGACCTGATTAGTGCCCCGACCATAGGTTGTGCAGCCTGTAAAGACGACGCTCACAGTCAGTACTAACGTTAAAGCAAGTTTATTTGACGCTAATTTCATTGTGCTACCCGAATAAATCTCATTGTGAATATCTTACAATAATTGCTTTGTTTCAATCGGTCAATGACTCTCGAACAGGGTAATGATTGATTTGTCGGTTAATGTTTCAGGCTATAGAAAAAAGCCGGGTCAGTGCCCGGCGCGTTTAATATCGCTTGCACTAATAGAGTAACTCGACCCGTCGATTTTGCCAGTGCTCTGCAGAAACTGGCTTTTCCTCACCATATGACACAACATCTGAGTTGGATGCGCCAATTGCAGACATGACGTCTTGTACAGTCTGGCCCCGGCGCTCGCCCAGTGACAGGTTGTACTCTCTCGACCCCCGCTCATCCGCGTGACCTTCAAGAATTACTGATCCACCAGTAGAGGCCAGGTTTTGCGCGTGAAACTGAACAATCATGTCTGATTCAGCGTCCAGGCTGCTGCTGTCATATTCGAAATAGATTGTTTTGTTACTTAACGGATTGCTAAGGTCATAGCGGCCGCTGTCAACAATACCGTTGGCATCCATGAAGGCCTGAATTTCCGGATCAATGCCCGCGGTGATACCCTCGCCGGTCTCAGCCGTGATTTCCGGATTCTCCTGCATTTTCTTGCGGCCTGCGCATGATGCAACAACCACTGCAAGTAAGGCAATAAGAACTATTCTAGCCATTTTTTTCATATATTTTTTACTCCTATAACTTTCTGTAAACCGGCGACCATGCAGGCTCTCGCACGTCCCCTTGTT
>JAHEKD010000530.1:413-2612 GCA_024638545.1 Gammaproteobacteria bacterium | reverse complement strand
TTGGTGGATCTGGTAAATCGCCGGCGCAAAAGGGAACCATAAATGAGCGATAGCGGGCTGAATTCCGGACCCGCTTTGATACCATCTTTATTTGCTCTGGCCAAATATCTTTGGTTTGAGTGAAGATTCCGGTTGCAGAATTGATTAGAATACAGCCCATGAGCATTACTGACTATCAACCGGAAAAAATTGAAGCCCAGGTTCAGCAGTATTGGGATGACGAGCAGAGTTTTAAAGCTATCGAAGACCCGCTACGCGAGAAATTTTACTGCTTATCGATGTTTCCTTACCCGAGTGGCCAGCTGCATATGGGCCACGTTCGTAATTATACCATTGGTGATGTAATCTCCCGCTATCAGCGAATGCAGGGCAAAAACGTTCTGCAGCCAATGGGGTTTGATGCATTTGGATTGCCTGCTGAGAATGCGGCCATAAAAAACCGGGTTCCACCGGCCCAGTGGACCTACCAGAATATGGCCTATATGAAAGACCAGCTGAAACGGCTTGGTTATGGTTATGACTGGTCGCGTGAACTGGCAACGTGCGAGCCCGAATACTATCGCTGGGAGCAGTGGTTGTTTACCAGGCTGATTCAAAGGGGCCTTGCCTATAAGAAAATGTCGGTGGTTAACTGGGACCCGATTGATCAAACAGTGCTTGCCAATGAGCAGGTCATCGACGGCAAAGGCTGGCGCTCGGGTGCCGCGGTCGAGCGCCGTGAAATCTCCCAATGGTTTATTCGCATCACTGATTATGCCGAGGAGTTATTGCAGGACATTGATACGCTGGACGGCTGGCCGGATGCCGTCAAAACCATGCAGCGAAACTGGATTGGTCGCTCTGAAGGTGTTGAAATTGATTTCGCCACCGACGCTACTGAACCCGTCAGGTGTTATACCACGCGTCCTGATACACTCATGGGTGTGACCTTCATTGCGGTCGCAGCCGAGCATCCCCTGGCAAAAAAGGCGGCCGGCGATAATCCTGAACTGACGCAGTTCATCGAAGAATGTAAAAAGGTCGCTTCGGCAGAAGCAGAGCTTGAAAAACTGGAGAAAAAAGGCATGCCGCTGGGGCTGAATGTCATCCATCCGATCAGCGGCGAGGAAATTGAGGTCTGGGTGGCGAATTTTGTATTGATGGCATACGGCACCGGTGCTGTGATGGCTGTTCCAGGGCACGATCAACGTGATTTCGAGTTTGCAAAAAAGCATAATATCGATATTAAAACGGTGATTACACCGGCCGACGGCAGTCCACTTGATATCAGTGAATGCGCGTATACGGATTACGGTATTTGTGTTAACTCCGGTGAATTTGATGGTCTTGACTACAGGGCCGCATTTGATGCCGTCGCCAACCACCTTGAAAAAAACGGGCAGGGCACAAAACGCGTCAATTACCGTTTGCGTGACTGGGGGGTTTCAAGGCAGCGCTACTGGGGTTGCCCTATTCCTGTGATCTATGATGAAAACGCTAAAGAATATCCGGTGGCGGATTCAGATTTACCGGTGATTCTGCCTGAAGACGTGGAATTAAGAGGCGTGGGCAGTCCCTTGAACGAGATGCCGGAATTCCTGAATACCCATCTGCCGGGTCAGGATCCGGCTGATAAACGAAAGGCAACCCGTGAGACCGACACGTTTGATACCTTTGTGGAATCATCCTGGTACTATGCGCGATATTGCTGCCCCGATTGCGATCAGGCCATGTTGGATGAACGTGCTGATTACTGGCTGCCTGTTGATCAATATATTGGTGGTGTTGAGCACGCTGTACTGCACCTGCTGTATGCGCGCTTTTTCCACAAGCTGATGCGTGATATCGGGCTTATAAAAAGTGATGAGCCTTTTACCCGCTTGCTAACCCAGGGTATGGTGCTCAAAGACGGTTCAAAAATGTCCAAATCGAAGGGCAATACGGTCGATCCACAGGCCATGATTGATCGTTATGGCGCGGACACGGTTCGTTTGTTTGTCATGTTCGCATCGCCACCTGAGCAATCACTGGAGTGGAATGACGATGCAGTAGCCGGGGCGAACCGGTTCTTAAAGCGACTTTGGGCATCAGTCAACAAGATAAGTCTCACCAGGGAATCAATCAGGGACATCATCAGCATTGATTCTTCAGCAAAGATCAGCTTCAATCAACCCTTGCAGGCAGAGGCCGCGCTGGCATTGAGACTGATCATTCATCAGC
>JAHEKD010000530.1:0-403 GCA_024638545.1 Gammaproteobacteria bacterium | reverse complement strand
TACGAAAAACATCATTTCAACACCGTCATCGCCGCCTGCATGGAGATGTCCAATGCAATTGAAAGATCTGATGCCGACGATGCAGAAGTTGCTTCAGTCTGTTTCGAAGGCCTGACAATTGTGGTGAGGGTGTTATCACCCATTGTGCCCCATATTGCTCACGCATTGTGGCAAACGCTGGGCGGCCACAGCGCGATACTGGATGCCCCCTGGCCGCAGGTTGATCAAAATGCCCTTGTCAGCGACAGCTCAGAATATGTCATTCAGATTAACGGTAAACTCAGAGGGCATCTGAAACTGGCATCCAGCGCGGATAAACAACAGGTGGAGATGGCAGCACTTGAGAACCAGACTGTACAGCGCTACACTCAAGGCAAAGAAATCCGGAAAATTGTTGTAGTGC
>JAHEKD010000037.1 GCA_024638545.1 Gammaproteobacteria bacterium | reverse complement strand
CGAAACTGCAGCGCAAGCCTATATTGAAGCCGCGCAGGAACTCGTTGGCGAATACCGTTATGCCAGGGCGCTTGCGTTGACCGAACGCGCCGTTACCCTCTCAAAAGCGGAAGAACACAGGCAACCAATGCTCTGTTTCATGGCCGAAATTCTACTCGAGCTCGGGCAGGTAGACAAATCGGTCGAAACTTTCGAACTTGCCATGGCCGAAGCAATCAGCGAGCAGCAGCGCTGCCTTGCACAGATTGGCATGGCCTCGACCATGAGAATACAGACCCGTTACGATGATGCCCTTAAGCTGCTCGACGTGGCACAGCCACTGGCAGAGTCAAATGGCATGGACCAGGCACTCAGTGTACTGCATCATCTCAGGGGAAACCTGATGTTTCCCCTGGGAAAAACAGAGTTGTGCCGGCGCGAACACCAGCGTGCCCTGGACTACGCGGAAAAAGTCGAGTCTGCAAAGGACACTGCCCGCGCGCTGGGTGGACTCGGAGACGCCGCTTACGCCGCCGGCCACATGCAAAGCGCTCACGAATACTTTAGCCGCTGCCTGAAAGTATCCGATCAACATGGATTCGGAAAAATAAAAGCGGCATATAACACGATGGTGCCATTTACAATGCTGTACCTGCTACGACATCGTGAAGCACTTCCCTTCGCAGTAGAAGCAGCGCAAAGTGCCAGCGCACTGGGTCACCTGCGTGCAGAAATGAATGCTCGTGGAGGCTTCTGCCACATCGCCTACGACATCGCCAATGTTGACCTGGAAACCTATGAGCAGCATGCCAACAGGGTTGTTGAGCTTTCGACCAAACTGGGTGCGAAGGCGTGGCGGCCCCTGGGCCTGATCTGGCAGTCGGTCTGCTTATACCGGCGGAATCACCAGGACCTGGCAGAACAGATAATTGCAGAAGCCGTGGAAATCGGGCGCAACTATACCTTCAATTCGGGCAGGGTATTCGGTACCCAGGCCTACATTACAAACGAACCGGCAGTCCGGGAAAACGCATTGAGAGAGGGCGAAAAGATCACGGAAGGCGAAACAATCAGCCATAACCATCTCTGGTTCAATCGCTATGCCATGGATACCATGATTAAAATCCGGGAACTGGACCGGGCAAGGTACTATGCCGACCGACTGGAAAAATACACGAGCGGCGAATCGCTTCCCTGGGCGACATATTTCATTTCAAGAACCCGGACACTTGCGGACTGGTATGAAAACCCGGATCAAGAAGAAAACCGGTCGAAAGTGGAAGAATTCGTTGAATATACGGACAGCCTCGGTCTGGACTATCCGGTCAGGCATGTCAAGAAAGAACTGGAACAGGCTTGATTGTCCCTGAGGTAATTTTATGGATTCGAATTACCGGTTCGCGAATAGATTGCGACGGCCTGTCTCATAGTGTGTTAATTGCATCAAAATTTAACCCCGGTTTTACGGGCGACGATATATATAGCGCTCTTTGGATTAGGCTGCCAGCGTTCTTCTACTACAAATCCTGTATCAGCCAGCCATTGTTTCAAATCCTGTTCACTGAAGACGTTGACGTAGGGCATCAGGCCCAAGCGCCGGCCAACAGGCATAAGATAGCGAAATAACGGCATGGAGTCGCCGATACAGCTGGTGCTGGAAATAAGTATCCCAGCGGGCTTTAGCATCTGATACTGCTGTCTCAGCACGCGAGCAACATCCGGCAGTAGATGCAGGATGCTGTGTGCGAGAATGACGTCGAACGAGTTGGATGCCGCGCATAGATTGTCAATGCTCGTGACCTCAAAATCGATATTTGTAACATTGGCCTCTGTTGCTTTGGTTCTCGCAATCTCAATCATTTTCTCGGAAATATCGATTGCTCTGACACGAGCTACTTTGGGCGCATGGTGTATGGCAGTGGTTCCCGTGCCGCAGCCAATTTCAAGCATATGGTGCGTCGGCTTCAAGTAACTGTCCGTCTTAGCTAACTTGACCTCATAGGCCTGCTGATCTGCGACTGGCCTGCGGGCATAGCGTTTGGCGATGCGATTCCAGAAGCGAGTATCCGGATTGGTAGTGGTATCTGCCAAATTATTCATAATCTACTGTTCTCAGATATTACGTTTAGTTTACTGCCGATGCAATTGATGCTTGCAGGTTGAAAACACCCTCTCGGTGTGAGATTCATACTGTGGGCTTCAAGCCCGGCGGATAGCAACCAGGTTTCGCCGGGGTCTTCGGTAATCGATGTGTGCGACATTTCAAACGCTGCCTGTTCCTGGCGGATCATATTCAATCTCTAAGGCGTAACTGGTTGTCGATGCCAATCGAGGCATGACTGCAAGTCAGGCATTACAGCTCAGTCTGACTTGCCACAATATCCCGTTTTCTTTCAAACAAGCCTGTAATACGATTGAGGAAATTGCATGCATTCGTGGTCAAATTGATCACCCGGTATTGCTGAATGAAATTGCTGAATGCCTGAATGATGTACTGCGTGCGATCAGCATCGGGGTTTGTGACGGCGTCAAATTAAAACTTACTCGTCTTGGCGGGTGATTTGTCACTTAATTCTCGAAACATACAGAATCGCTACTTCAATTCCAGGAAAGCAGGGTTTATAGAACCGGGTGCGGCTAGTAAGGTATTTTGTCATGGATACACCGGCGAGGAGTGTAAATTCACCGCCGCTGCCGCAATCGATATTAGGGTTTAATATAGGAATATCCCATGGCTTGCAGCCTTGCTACTTCAGCTACGCCACTTGGCACAATATCCGCCTTATCTACGTCGTACAGGTCATTTTCATAGTCAACCTTACGTCCGTTGACGGTATTTGCACAGACATGAAAATTTACTCCCTGGTCTTTGAGGCTGGAAATTTTTGCAGTCATATCGTCGGTAGCATTGGCTGTTTTAAACTTCGGCACATTTACCAGGGCATCGGGATCCAATAATAAAGCGAGTCCGTTGCCGTGTAAAACGACTTTAAGGTCAAGATTTTCTTCGCCAACAGCGTTGATATGGTTTTGAATATTGCGCAGTGCACCTGCCTGCTGCTTCGGATCGTCGTAATTGATGTGATAGACAACTTTTTGTTTATCATAGCCACTATCGGCTGCAGCCATGACTGCCCATGACATTGCGGTTAAAATTAGAAAAAACTTGAGTACCAGTTTCATGATCTGCTCCAGGTGTGTGTTGAAGGTAACTAATATAACAAATTTTATCAATTTCAACAGCGAAAGAGCCTCAAGAAAAAAGAAGAAGAAAAAGTGACACCCAAATTCCGCTATAAGTCGGAGGGATTAAATTTAAATCCCAACGTCACCTTTTATCTGAGGTTATGATCTTTTCTAAGCAAATATAAAGGCTGGGATGTGCCAGCCTTAATTCTATTTATAGTAAATATTATTCTAGTAGACGGTCGCGTAGCTGATGTTGTATTCAAAATAGTCGTCTTTATCACCATCATTGAAAGCAACGCTGCCATTTTCAAGATCAATGATGATATCTTTGACATAATGTGAGTCGGTTGATGTGCCGGCTTCATTCTTGACGTATTTAAGCTTGAAGCCTTTCAAGACCGCCCGGTCTGTGGTCTCATCAGGCCGGACGTAATCATGACTTCCTTTTACTGCATTACCCTGATTGGATACTTCAAAATGCGTGGCGGAAAAAAACGCCTGATTAATCCAGCTAACCTGGATGATGTATTTAAATCCCCACAGCTCACCTTCTTCGTTCATGGATAATCTTAAGGCGTTGCCTTCATCAATAAATGCCTGAATCTCAGATATTTCATGGTCATTCATGTCATCGCTTTCCAGTGACACACCTCTTAGAATGGGTACGTAACCGGCCCTTGATCCCAGCCAAATCCAGCACTCACCACTGCATTCCCCCTGTCTGACTATTGAATCACTATCAACGCTGGCCATCCCTGGGAAGGGTACATAGTCAAAACCGTAAACATACATGTCATCTACAATTCTGTCGCGCATATTGATGTAAACATGTTTATCATTTTGCAGAAACGACACGGATCGAATTTTGTGTGAATCTGCAGTGCTTGTGCCGAGGCTTTCCTGTGTGCCTAAAAAGGGCATGACAGGAAACGTGATGTCCTGGAGAAACTGGGCCAAAAAGTCCAGTTCATCCTGAACTTTTTCACCGCCAAAAGAAAGCATCAATTTATTTATGCCATTAATGTTAGGGTGATCTTCGTATTCCTTGTAGTGCAGTTCAGCACCGAGTGCAGCGCCACCAATTTCAAAGGCCTGTAGGCTGTGAGTGGATAGTGCTAACAGGATAATACTTAAAATAGTGTGACTAAACTTTTTCATGATTAATGCTCCAAAATGTTTTTGTTCGATGTAATTCAGTTTAGATATTTCTGTATAGAGCAGTTATTAACACTTTCACGTTATTTCTATGAAAAATTCACACTTTTTTTGTACTGGAATTTATATCATCACGCTAGTGTACAGGTCAGGCGTCGGTGACAGGTGCGTCTTATTTGCCACCGACCCTCGACTGTAAAGAGTTATAATCCTATGGAGAAAATGAGTAACTGCTTGCCGATGCCGACACTTAAAGAGCAGAGTGCGGTCTCGGAAACGAATAAACCTTACCAGAGGGCGTGCATGTCGAAAATTGCGATTTCATATCGACGTGAAGATTCTATGGATATCACGGGAAGAATCTTCGATCGATTAGTGGGACGCTACGGTAGAGAAGCGGTTTTTCGCGATATTGACAATATTTCCCCTGGCAGAGACTTTCGCAAACACCTCAAAAGGATCATCGGCGATGCCGATATCCTCATCGTCGTCGTTGGCCCCAACTGGATGGGGGAAGATCAACAGGGTCACCCGAGAATACTTACCGAAACTGACTTTGTCAGGACAGAGCTGGAAATCGCACTTACCCATGGTATTACGCTGATCCCGCTGGTGGTCGGTGATGCCAGCATGCCTGATCCCAGCGTGCTACCGGAGAGCATCAAAGAATTTGCCTATCGAAATGCGTTTACGATTGATTCCGGCAGAGATTTTGACCATCACATTAACGGGCTGATAGAAGCCGTAGACAAGATTCTGCCTCCACCAAAGAAATCAACGTCCCTAAAAGACGAATCAAAATTTGCAAGAATCGGTTCGGATAGAAATGCGCCACGGAGTGGTTTGTTTTTTCCGATGGTAGGCGGTGTAATGACGGTGCTGGGGATAATGCACATTGGCTGGTTTATCCAGAACCTCACTTCCGCATTCAGCGCCGGTGCAGCGGGACACATATTTATGAATGTCTGGTCCTATGCAGATATTGCCTTCGGACTGGGCGGTGTATTTGTCGGTATAGCTACCATTTACGCCAGATACTGGGCGAGATTTGGCGGCATTATCCTTTGCCTGCTTGCGAGTTTCTCCAATTCCCTCTGGTTTATCGATAATTTTGACAAGGGGCTGCCGCGTTTGATGCTTACAGGAACCGCATTTGCAACGTTGTTATTTATTCTGGGCATATACCTGTACCTGTATAAATGGCCACATGGCCGGCCGCATTCTTCTTCAAGTCTCAACAGCTAAATGCAGCGGTTCTACTCGTACTTGAACCGGATATCAGGCAGGTACACATACGTACTTTCCGATTGATCAAGCTCGGTTTGAAATCTCGTTTTTAATTCCAACTTTTACTGATGAGCTGGAACGGAATATATCGTCACAAAAACTCGAGTGTGATCAGGGTCGTAACACAGTTTAATATTGAATTAATAAAAAATCCCTAAAACCGTGCTTGGTCTGCGAGTATTTTGTAAATAAGGTAACCGTCACTTAAAAACTAAAATTTATTAGTATCAAGCCAAGGCAGCTGTCCGTGAAACAGGCTAGAGCCCGTTTAAACTTTATCTGCATTCGTCTTGCTAAGTTATAATGACTTTCCAGACATTCCCTAAAAATGCATGAACATGACCAGGCTTACACAGCTTATATCAATCGCTCTCATATGCATATTTCCGCATAGTGCTATTGGCGATGACGATCACAATCCTGTTGGAGATGCAGTTGAAGCGCTGCCGATCTTTGACGCGCATATGCATTACAAGGAACCGGCATGGGGTCCATATCCGGTTGAGGATGTCATCGAGCTGATGGACAAGTCCGGGGTTGCCATGGCGCTCGTCTCTTCCACTCCCGACGACGGGACGATCATGCTCTGGGAATATGCGCCGAAACGAGTCGTGCCGGAACTACGCCCTTACCATGGTAGTGCTGGAGCCTATAACTGGACACGTGTTGCAGGGATGGAGGATTATCTTAAAGGTCGTCTGGCGAAATTTCCCCATAGAGGGATTGGAGAATTTCACATCCATTCGATCAGCATGTGGAATGAGCGACTTTTTCAAAGCATTATCGACATGGCCAGGGAGCGCGATATATACCTGCATGTACACTCCGGGACTGAAGCAGTCCGCTGGCTTTACGGCCTGGACCCTGATGTAAAGATGATATGGGCACATGCCGGCTTAGGTGTGCCTGCCAACAATGTCCACAAGCTGATGTCCGAATTTCCGCAGCTGTTGGCGGATACGTCCTTGCGCGAGCACAGCATCTTGTCCGATGACGGCAGTCTGGATGCCATCTGGAAAAAAATCCTATTTGACTTCCATGAGCGGCTGATGGTGGGCAGCGATACGTGGGTGAACGGCCAGTGGGACAATTACGAGCAGATTATCGCGTCAAACCGGGCCTGGCTTCGGCACCTTCCGCGCGAACTCGCCGAAAACATCGCCTATAAGAATGCCGAACGGTATTTTGGACGCGAGATCACAATGGATCTGATCGGAACAAGATAGACCAGTATTGATGGGGACGGAGGGATTAAATTTTAATCCCTCCGTCCCCATTTTACAAAATTCAGCAAATAAAAAATATTGACAAACTATTAATACATCTAAATCCCCTATATAATGATAGTATCAGAATTAAGGGGTAAGTGCCCATAACGAGCGATCAGTTCGAATCCGGAATATGGATTTAAATTTTTGTAAATAATGTATTCCCTCCTGCCAATAATTGGAGCATTCTACTTCGCGGTCACGGGCATCTTCGTACTGCGGCGTGACAGTACAACATCAGCAAATATTATTTTCTTTTTCCTCTGCCTGACGACGTTTTTCTGGCAATTCTCCTGGGCTATTCTGTTTCAGATCAAAGATCCTGAACTTGCATCACACCTGGTTAAACTGGGTTACTTATTTATTTTATTTTTGCCCACGACCCTTTACCACTTTCTGGTCAAGATGGCCAAACGAAAAAACGAGGAAAAATTCATTTATTTGTCATACGGTATGTGTGGCGTACTTGCTATTTTTCTGCTTGCCAGCAACCTGTTTGTTAATGGTTATTATGAGTACTTCTGGGGTTATTATCCTAGGGCTGGTGTACTGCATCCTCTGCATGTCATCCAGACGATGATTGTAGTGACCCGGGGCCTGTATGTTGCCCATACGGCTATTCGCACCTCCACCGCTTTACACAAAAAGCAGCTGCAATACTGTGTTGCCAGTCTCTTTATTTATTTTATTGCGGCGGTTGATTATCTTTGTAATTATGGATTTGAATTTTATCCTCCTGGAATAGTTTTTATCATTCTTGCGCTGGGAATCATGGCTTATTCCATGACCAGGTTTCAGCTTCTCGACATATCGGTAATATTAACTGAAAAACTTGCGCGCTTTTTTGCACTGGTCGCTGTTGCGACTATCTATGTATTTGGTTTTTTCTTTTACAGAAAGTTCTTACCACAGGATAGTGACTTATTAACACTGGGCCTGAACATATTCTTTGTAGCATTCGCGACGCCGGCAGTTTCCAGGATCCAAAAGGAAATCCAGACCATCCCGTCAAGAATTTTCCCAAGACGTTATGTCTATTCTGAGGCTGTGCAAGCCCTGAATACGCGTCTGGCTAATATTCTCTCATTGAACAAACTGGTTGAGTTTTTGGATAATTTCTTTTCAGTCATAATGAAAGTCGCGCTTGATGCCGTGTATATTCGCAGTCACAAAAATGATCAAACAATGCTCGCGTGGGATCTTGAGAACGAAAAAGTTTCATCAGCCAGACTGATGAAAGCTGAAATACTGGAACACCTAACTAATGCCGGTTGCCGTATTGTTTATAACTCAGGAGATGAACGCCATAGGATAGTTTTCGAAGAGCACCCGTGTGGTGCGGCTGTACTTTGCCGTGAACAGGACCAGCTGATCGGCGTATTTTTTATCAGCCTGCCCGCTGCATCTGTGGAATATACCTATAATGATAATCGACTTTTAGACAAACTGGCACAACTTGCCGCGCCGGTGCTTAACCGTGCGCTGGCTCATCACAAAGTACTGGATTACCTTGAAGAGTCACAAAAGAACGCCTCATTGGTGAACCTTGTTAATGAATACAACCATGAAATCAAGGGGCCATTAAGTATCCTCCACTCCTATGCAACCCATCCCTCGCTTGCTGATGAACATCACTTAAGGGAGTTAATTATCAAACAGGTCAAACGCACAGGTGAAATTCTGGATACAATGCTTAACATTGCTCGGGGCAGGCATAAGCGTAATCCACAGCCGCTTGATATTAATGAGATCATCACCCAGGCACTGAATCTGTTTCCGATTACGTTTTGTGACGTTGATTTAAAACTGGGTAAAGATTTAAGTCTGGTTACAGGTGACAGAGATGACTTGCATATTCTATTTATTAATTTGCTCAAAAATACAGTAGAAGCCATACATAAGGCTCAATCAGGGTCTAATGATGACTACCAGTCGATAATCACGATCAAAACCTTTAATTTCAAGGATTCTGTCCAGATTGAATTATCAGATTCCGGCATCGGCATTCCGGAAGTCGATATTGATAATATATGGGATATAGGGTACACCAAACGTAGCCAGGAACAGGGTAGCGGAGGTTTGGGTTTGTCTGTTGTCAAGCGCATCATTAAAGAGCATGAAGGTAAAATTCGTATTTTCAACAATCCAAATCGGGGTGTCACATTTCAATTAAATTTACCTGCAAAAACAGACAGCCCCAATAAATCCAATATCAGTTTAGAAAAACAGCAATAAAAACAGGAGTAAATCCATATCACCTGTAAAGCATCCGCAATACCATGCTAATCGTTGTGTTATTTCCCAAATTCCGGACAATTGAGTAATTAGTCGTGTGCGTCAAGGACGGAAAATTTCAGATAAGCACAATTTTATCGGCACCATTGATTGTCGTCATTAATCTTCCAAAGAAACAAAGGTTCGATTTCTTACACAAAATGTGCATTCGGCAATCCAGTAAACACCTGTTTAAGGTAAGCTTGTCTTCAAAGAACCACCCAATACTGTGTGTTGAAGAACTGGAGGCGTTGCTGCAATTCATGCCCGCCCTGGAGCTTGAGCAGACGGCATGAGCAAATATGAACGTTAGCGGGTGGCCGAGATTATGTAATCGACCCTGCCGTTGTCAAATGATGAATACATCAATCTGCATTTGATACCCGAGAGAAAACCTTTCGGTGCTTCAGTTGGAAAAAGCGTGGCCCGGTGTTGGATTTTGTCCGTTCACACAATGACTGTACAATTCGTGAAACAGGGGAGCATTTGCATTCTGCAACAGTTAATGCTCAAGCGCTAGCCAGAATTGCCACTCAATAAACCGCTTACGCCCCGTGCCATGCAAAATGCTGAAATGCGTTGGTCGCTTGCTCTCTAGCGTGTAAAACTTTCTTCTGAATTTATTGCCGCAACGCAAACATGATTTTTATCGAGTTGAAGACCGCATGCCTCAATCATTGCCTGTGAGGCACGATTATCTGGAGCCGCGGTTTCTTTAGCGATTCTCCATTTAAATCGTTTTTGGCTCTCGACCAAAACAGCTGCATTGACTAGTTTTCCCAAGCCTTTTATTCTATGAGCCGGATCAACTGATGCCATTCCTGCAAAAATATATTCTGCAAGCCGGCTTTGAGGATGGTAACGCATTGCCGCAGACGCTGTGCTGTGGCAACTAATGTCCAGTTTCATCCATAATACACGCCGTCACAATCGGTGCAGCATCACCGCGGCTAAAAAATGCGGGATAAGGCGCGACACCTGTTGCTTGATTCGGTAATTACACTTTACCAATTAGTTCATCATCAGGATGTTCCTGCAAGACAGGAACCTTCCAAGGCATACCCAAATGTTGTTTTATTTTGGAACAAATCTCTTTCTCGGGAAACATTGGGAAAGTGGCTAATCATCTTCATGAACAAGCTCTGAGACTTTCTCCCA